>NZ_JBIWCL010000015.1:0-204922 GCF_044761485.1 Streptomyces sp. NPDC097617 | reverse complement strand
TCAAGAGTCCGATCGACTACGAACGCGAGTACTGGACCGGCCTCACTGTGGGGCTGGCCGCATAGGAAGGACTCCACACTTCGAGGGGATTGACACCGAGCAGTGCGGCGAGCTTGCCGGGGCCGAAGCTTGCGTGTCCGTGGCGGTCGGCCCAACCGAGGGCCGCGAAGTGGATGCGGTAGGCGAGCTGGTGTCGGGGGTCTTGGGCCATGCGCTGGTACTCGCGCTGAGATACCCCGCCCCATGGGTGGCCGGGGCCGAAGTTGATGGTGCTCGTACTCATCGGCTCGGAACCTCCGTGCCGCCACAGTCGTGAGTCTCTCCGTCAGCGAGAGGAGATGCGCACGCCTCACAGGTCCAGACGATTTCGATCGTGATGTTCAAGGGTCGGCGACCTCCCGGCGGCGGCCGAGGGCAGCGCGTAGCTGTACCTCGGCGGGTGAGTGGAAGTCGCGCAGTACCGTCCTGCGCTTCGGGGTGCCCTCGGCTTCCCCTGCCAGCCCCTTGGGATGGCGGCCCCTTCACGGAGTGGCCAGCTCTACCGGCGTCACACGACGGGAGCTACGGTGTCCGCTCCTCGAAGGAACGGGAAGATTTTCTTACACGGCCGGTTGCTCAGTCGTCAACCTGGCCGGCTGAGCCCCCGCGCTTCGCGTCGCGGTAGGCGAGCCAGGGCAGGGGCATCACTCCGTCAGAGCTTCGCGGCGAAGTCGTCGCCCTTGATGACGAGTCGCTCGCGTACGTCACGGGGAATCTTCAGGCGGAGGTGTACGGAGGGTGCGCGCACGCCCTTGACCTTGGTCCGCGATACCTCGCACGTGATGCCGACGCGGCGGAGATCCTCGGCCATGGCCTCCATGCCTCCCGACTCCCACGCTTCGCGGAACGTCTTCCCGTTGTGGACGAGAGTCCATCGGTCCTGGGTGGCCTCGGGGTCGATCGCACTCAGTTCGTCGGTGAGCTTGTCGAGCGTCTTCTCCGCCTGCTCCCGAGAGAACCGAGCCTTCGTGAAGCGGCCTCCGGGCTCAAGCCCAGTCATGTAGTAGGTGATGGCCCCTTCGAGTCGCTTCACCTCCGCGCGAGCCTCAGCCCCTTGCGCGTACTCGCGCACCTGTACGGGGAAGTCGCCGAGAACCCGTAGGACGTCGTCTACAAGGACGTCGTACACACCCTGTGGGTCGGGGGCGCCGAGCCCTCCGCTCTTGCACTTCTGGCACCGGAGGTACCGGTACTGGCCGAACTTGTTGGTCGTGACGTGGACCGTCATGTTCGACGTGCAGTCGACACAGACCAAAACGCCGAGGAACTGTGTCGCGCCGTGCGTCTGGCGCTGGGGCTGGTTCTTGCCGCGCCGGTCGATGGCCTCTTGGAGTTCGTTGTACTCGCCTTCGGTGAAGATGGGATCGGCCACCCTGATCGGCTTGCCGTCGTGTCCGAGTATCAGCTTCGAGCGGCGTACGCCGCCGTTCTTGTTCTCCTCCACCCGGTACCCCATGAGTGCCGGGTTACGGAGGCGCCGGAGGAGAGTCGACGTCGTAAGCCCCGGGGACATGAGCCCGGAGCGGATGAGGCACAAAGCCATGCGCCGGGCAGACACTCCCCGAAGTGCCATGCGGCGCGCCCAGTGCAGCGCCTTGTGTGCGTTCGGCTCGATGGCAAGGGACGGCTTGCCGTTCGCCTTCGTGGTGACGAAGCCGTACGCGGGCTTGCCGACGAACCAGGCATCCTGAGTGCGGGTGTAGTCCCACAGTGACGCGACACGGGTCGACGTGTTCGCCGCCTCGATCTCGGCGATACCGCCGATGAGCGTGACCATCATCCGGCCGACAGTCGATTCGAGATCGATGCTGTCGTTCTTCGAGGCCAGGTTCTTTCCGTACCGCTGGCACCACTCGATCATGGTCGAGAGATCCGACATGCGACGGATGAAGCGGTCGAGTTTCCAGAAGAGCAGAGCATCGAACTCGGGGGCTCGGTTGTTGAGCCACTCGCCGAGCTCCTTCCGCTTCCACGGCGGGACCTTCGTCGCCGACACGTTGAGGTCGGAGGCGACGCCGACGACGCGGTATCCCTTGTCCCTGGCCAGTAGGCGCAGATCGAGTTCCTGCCGAACCGGCGACGTCGTGTCCTCTGTGAGTACGGACAGGCGGATGGAGAGCAGGGCGCGCGGCGCGTCCTCGGGTAGCAGAGCCTCTGTCTTCTTCAGCTCCGCCAGGAGCGCCAGGTCCGAAGCGGTCCACTCGGCAGCGATGTCGTACGTCTTCATGGGCCGGACAGTAGCTACGGTTTTAACCCTGTGTCCATCTGCCCTCAGATGCAGACGGAGATCCAGATCGGCCCGACCGGCAAGAAGCTGCTGCCGCTCTCCGTCGTGAAGTGACCGGTCCCATCCACTGATCCGCAGGTGAAAGGCCCCCGGCTGCAACGGCCGGGGGCCTTTCCGGTGTCCTAGGCCCCATGAACACCGAGATGTCGCAGCCCACCCCCGGAGGCGAAGGGTGCCTGGTCGGGGCCCTACGGATCCCCGTGAAGATCGTGGCGCTGCTGGTCGTACTGCCCGTACGGGTGGTCTGGGACCTGCTCACAGCCCTCGGGCGCCTACTGCACCGCTACGTGCTGGCGCCTCTCTTCACCCATGTCGTGGAACCCGTGCTGCGCGCCCTCGGGTGGCTGGTGACCACCCTGGTCAAACTCGTGTGCGTCTGGCCCTGGGTGGGACTGTGGCGCTACCTCCTGCGGCCGGTCGGCTCGTGGTTGTACGTCCACCTCCTCGCCCCGGTCGGCCGGGTCCTGTACGTGTACGTCCTGCGTCCGTCGGCGCTGGTGACCTGGCGCTACGTCCTGGTCCCGGCCGGCCGGGCCCTGATACGGCTGGCCGAAGCGGTCTACCGCTGCCTGCTGCGGCCGCTCCACCGCTACGTCCTCGCGCCGCTGGGCAAGGCCGTGGCCTGGGCCTGGCATGTGGCCGGCCTGATCACCGCGGCGCTGTGGCGGGCCTTCAAGTGGAGCGGCCGGATACTGATCGGGTGGCCCGCCACGCAGGTGTACCGGTACCTCCTGACACCGGTCGGACATCTCGTGCGCGCCGTGTGGCGGCCGGTCCGCGACACCGCCCGGGAGGTCCGCGCCGAGGTCCGCCGCGCACTGTTCGGTACTCCTCCCGTGGAACCGACAAGGTCACGGGCGCGTACTCTGGGTAGTACGACAGCCGCAGGCAACACGCCCGCTCCCGAGATCTCCCTCCACGAACGGCAGGGGTGAGCCGGAGGCAGGGCGGCGCCGGCCGGCCCCCAGACGCTCAGGGCGACGCGCGAGCCGCGGAGCCCCGCACAAGGAGAAGAACCACTGGGCAAGCGACAGCCCGAAGGCCCGCCTCCCGCACCGGTGGTGCAGCGCATCCGACTGCGCTACACCAAGCGCGGCCGCCTCCGGTTCACCAGTCACCGCGACTTCCAGCGCGCCTTCGAGCGGGCCCTGCGCCGCGCGGAGGTGCCCATGGCGTACTCGGCAGGCTTCACCCCGCACCCCCGCGTCTCGTACGCGAACGCCGCCCCGACCGGGACCGGCAGCGAGGCGGAGTACCTGGAGATCGCCCTCGCCGAGCCCCGCGACCCCGAGAAGCTCCGTGAGCTGCTCGACGAGTCGATGCCCACCGGGCTCGACATCATCGACGCCGTCGAGGCCCGCACCTCGGGCCTCGCCGACCGGCTGACCGCCTCCGTGTGGGAGCTGCGCCTGGACGGCGTGCAGCCCTCCGAGGCCGAGCGGGCCGTGACGGCGTTCCTCGCCGCCGAGACCGTGGAGGTGCAGCGCCGTACCAAGAACGGCATGCGGACCTTCGACACACGTGGCGCGGTCGTCAGTCTGGAAGCGCTTGCCGCCCCGGCTGATAGGCCGCTGGACAATGCTTGTGCGATACTGCGGCTGGTTGTTCGGCATCTGACACCTGCCGTGCGACCCGACGACGTCCTGTCCGGTCTCCGAGCTGTGGCCGACCTGGCGCCGCCGGTCCCCTCTGCGGTGACCAGGCTGGCGCAGGGGCTCTTCGACGAGGAGTCCGGCACGGTGACCGACCCGCTCGCGCCCGACCGCGAGGCTGACACGGCCGCCCCACCCACGGCCGCCGTAGCAGCCGACGCGAAGGCGCCGGAAGGTCCCGCCGCGTAAGGATCGTCGTTGTCGCGCAGCCCTGGCACTCGGGAGCCACCTGGGTCGGGCCGCGCACTGACCTGAAGACTTCCGCCAGGCCGTACGGACAACACGTACGGAACCGGCGGCCATGGACTACAGCTCCCGTGTGGCGAACGCGCCCCGGAGGCCGGTTCCGCGCTCATTGCGCGGAGCCGAGCCGGACCGGAAGTCAGCCGCGGCGCCCGGGAGCGTGACGGGAGAACCGCCCGCAATGCTCAACAACGAAACCGACATCACTCCTGCTGGTAGCGCCGACAGTGGCAGCCCCAGCGACAACCTGCCTCCACGCCGTCGCCGCCGTGCCGCTTCCCGTCCCGCCGGCCCGCCCGGCGGGGCCGTCGCGGAGACGACCCCGGTGACGGAGGCCGCACCGGCAGCCCCCGCCGAAGAGGCCGCTCCGGCCGCCGAGGCTGTCGTCGACGCGCCGGCCGCCGAGGCCGCGCCGGTCGTCCAGGAAGAGGCTCCGGCCGCTCCCGCCCCGCGGACCCGCCGCCGTGCCACCCGCGCCGTCGCTGCCCCGGAGGCTCCCGCCGCCGAGGCCGCGCCGGTTGTCGAGGAGGAGGCGGAGGAGGCTCCGGCCGCTTCGGCTCCGCGTGCTCGTCGTCGTGCGACCCGTGCCGTGACCGCTCCGGCCGCCGAGGCCGCCGCTGTGGTCGAGGCTCCTGTGGTCGAGGCCGCGCCGGTTGTCGAGGAGGAGGCGGAGGAGGCTCCGGCTGCTTCGGCTCCGCGTGCTCGTCGTCGTGCGACCCGTGCCGTGACCGCTCCGGCCGCCGAGGCCGCCGCTGTGGTCGAGGCTCCTGTGGTCGAGGCCGCGCCGGTCGTCGAGGAGGAGGCTCCGGCTGCTTCGGCTCCGCGGGCTCGTCGTCGTGCGACCCGTGCCGTGACCGCTCCGGCCGCCGAGGCCGCCGTCGTCGAGGCCCCGGCCGCCGAGACCGCGCCCGTCGTCGAGGAGGCCCCCAAGGCCGCCCGCGCCGTGACCGTCGCCGACGCCGTCGACTCCCCGAAGCGCGGCGGCCGCCGCCGCGCCACCCGCTCCGCGGCACCCGCCGCCGCGCAGCAGCCGGCCGACCGGCCCGCCGAGAGCGCCGCGGAGTCCGCCGCCCCGGCCCGTGGCCGCCGCGCCGCGCGTCCCGCCGTGGCCGTCTTCCAGGCCCCGGTGTTCGCCGAGCCGATGTTCCAGACCCCCGAGACCGCCGCCATGGCCGCCGCGGCCGCCCGCGCCGCCGCCCCGGTGGACGAGGTCGACGAGGAGGAGGACGAGCTCGAGGCCGAGGTCGCCCAGGCCCCCGCCGCGCAGCCCGCCGGCCGCCGCCGTCGCCGTGGCCGCGGAGGCGCCGAAGCCGCTCCGGCCGCCGAGTCCGCTCCCGTCTCCCTTCCCGAGGTGCTCGCGGAGGAGGAGCCGGAGGCCGAGGCCGCCGAGCTCGACGAGGAGTTCGACGAGGGCGACGAGTCGGGCGAGCGCCCCTCGCGCCGTCGCCGTCGCGGTGGCCGTCGCCGTCGTCGCGGTGAGGCCGCCGACCTGGACGAGTCCGCCGAGGAAGAGGCCGAGGCCGCCGAGCAGGACACCGCCGACCAGGAGGGCGAGGAGGAAGAGGACGAGGAGGCCGAAGAGGCCCTCGGCTCCAGCTCCAGCCGCCGGCGCCGCCGTCGTCGCCGCCGCAGTGGCGACGGCCCCGCCGAGGCCGCCGAAGCCGGCGACGAGGACGGTGTCCGTACCGTCGTCAAGGTCCGCGAGCCGCGCCCGGCGCGCGAGAAGACCGAGTCCTCCTCCTCCGACGAGGTCCAGTCCATCAAGGGCTCGACCCGACTGGAGGCGAAGAAGCAGCGCCGCCGCGAGGGCCGCGAGCAGGGCCGCCGCCGCGTGCCGATCATCACCGAGGCCGAGTTCCTGGCCCGCCGTGAGGCCGTCGAGCGCGTCATGGTCGTCCGCCAGGCCGGCGAGCGCACCCAGATCGGCGTCCTCGAGGACAACGTGCTCGTCGAGCACTACGTCAACAAGGAAGAAGCCACCTCGTACGTCGGCAACGTCTACCTGGGCAAGGTCCAGAACGTGCTGCCGTCCATGGAGGCCGCCTTCATCGACATCGGCAAGGGCCGCAACGCCGTCCTGTACGCCGGCGAGGTCAACTTCGAGGCGCTCGGCATGGCCAACGGGCCGCGCCGCATCGAGTCCGCCCTCAAGTCCGGCCAGTCGGTCCTGGTGCAGGTCACCAAGGACCCGATCGGCCACAAGGGTGCCCGCCTGACCAGCCAGGTCTCGCTGCCCGGCCGCTACCTGGTCTACGTGCCCGAGGGCTCGATGACCGGCATCAGCCGCAAGCTGCCCGACACCGAGCGTGCGCGTCTGAAGACCATCCTCAAGAAGATCGTCCCCGAGGACGCGGGCGTCATCGTGCGCACCGCCGCCGAGGGCGCGAGCGAGGACGAGCTGCGCCGCGACGTCGAGCGTCTGCAGGCCCAGTGGGAGGACATCCAGAAGAAGTCGAAGCAGATCTCGACCTCTTCGCCGAGCCTGCTGTACGGCGAGCCGGACATGACCGTCCGCGTCGTGCGCGACATCTTCAACGAGGACTTCTCGAAGGTCATCGTCAGCGGTGACGGCGCCTGGGAGACCATCCACGGCTACGTGAACCACGTGGCCCCGGACCTGGCCGACCGGCTGTCCCGCTGGACCTCCGAGGTCGACGTCTTCGCGACGTACCGGATCGACGAGCAGCTCGCCAAGGCGCTCGACCGCAAGGTGTGGCTGCCCTCGGGCGGCTCGCTTGTGATCGACAAGACCGAGGCGATGATCGTCATCGACGTCAACACCGGCAAGTTCACCGGTCAGGGCGGCAACCTCGAGGAGACCGTCACCAGGAACAACCTGGAGGCGGCCGAGGAGATCGTGCGCCAGCTGCGGCTGCGCGACCTGGGCGGCATCGTCGTCATCGACTTCATCGACATGGTCCTGGAGTCCAACCGCGACCTGGTCCTGCGGCGCATGCTGGAGTGCCTGGGCCGCGACCGTACGAAGCACCAGGTGGCCGAGGTCACCTCGCTGGGCCTGGTCCAGATGACCCGCAAGCGGGTGGGCCAGGGTCTGCTGGAGTCCTTCTCCGAGACCTGCGTCCACTGCAACGGACGCGGTGTCATCGTCCACATGGAGACCCCGACCGTGGTCGGCGGCGGTGGCAACGGCAAGCGCTCCAAGCGCCGCGGTGGCCGCACCGAGTTCGACCAGCACGACCACGAGGTCGAGACGGTCGACACGGAGGGCTTTGAAACCGAGGCCGAGGTGGCCGCCGAGGCCGCCGCGCCGCGGGCCCTGCCCGAGCCGGAGTTCGTCGCCGACGAGGAGCTCTACGGCAGCCCGGCCGAGGCCGAGGCCGCCGCGGGCATCAGCGGCCGCCGCAACCGGCGCCGCGCCACCCGCAAGGCCACCGCTCCGGCGGGCGCCCCGCGCGGTGCGGTCGCCCCGGCGCAGGCCCCCGCGGTCGAGGCCGAGCCGGTGACCGAGGCCGCCGACACGGTGCTGGAGCCGACCGCCGAGGTCGTCGCCGAAGCCGTGGAGGCCTCGGAGGTCGTCGCGGAGGTCGTGGCCGAGGCCGTGACCGAGGATGCCGCGCCGAAGGGCCGTACCCGTCGCCGCGCGACCCGTAAGGCCACCGCCCCGGCGGGCGCCCCGGCGCCCGCGGCCGAGGTGGCCCCGGAGCCGGTCGTCGTGCCGGAGCCCGAGCCGGTCGTCGAGGCCGCCCCCGAGGTCGCCGTTGCCGAGGTCGAGGAGGCCCCCGTCGTGGAGGCCGCTCCGGCCCGTCCGCGCCGCCGTGCCACCCGTAAGGCCACCGCGCCCGCCGGTTCCCCGGCCGGCGCGGCGGAGGCCGCCGTGGTGGTCGTGGAGGCTCCGGTCGTCGAGGCCGAGGCTCCGGCCGCGGAGGCCGAGCCGGTCGAGGAGGCCGCCCCGGCCAAGAAGGCCGCGAAGAAGGCTCCGGCCAAGAAGGCGCCCGCCGCGAAGAAGGCTCCGGCCAAGAAGGCGGCGGCCGCCAAGAAGACCGTGACCAAGAAGGCGGCCACGACCAAGAAGACCGCGGCGAAGCGGACGACGAAGAAGACCGCGGCGGCGGAGCAGCAGGCGCTGCCCTCCGTCTCGGCTCCGACCGAAGCCTGATCCGCCGCTGAGCGACACAGCGACCGTGGGCCCCGCCGAGAGGCGGGGCCCACGGTCGTGCGGGGCCCGGTTTGCTCCTACGGGACCGGCCCCGTAACCTAGACCGTCGGCATGCTTAGACGAATAACGTTTAGTGCGCGCCGCGCTCCTGAGCACCTTCCTCACGTTCCGTACGCGCAAGCGTCGTGCGAGAGAGGCCGCTCGTCCAATCCGGATCGGTGGTCCCGTCCTCGACGGGGTCTGCCTGAGTGGCTGGCTTCAGGAGCATCCGTCCCGAGTGAGAGAGAGATCCGCGTGTACGCCATCGTGCGCAGCGGTGGTCGCCAGCACAAGGTTGCTGTTGGTGACATCGTTGAGGTTGACAAGATTTCCACTGCCAAGGTTGGCGACACGGTCGAGCTCTCGACCCTGCTCGTTGTCGACGGCGAAGCCGTGACCAGCGACCCGTGGGTCCTGGCCGGTATCAAGGTCACGGCCGAGATTGTGGACCACCACAAGGGCGCCAAGATCGACATCCTGCGCTACAAGAACAAGACCGGCTACCGCCGTCGCCAGGGTCACCGCCAGCAGTACACGGCGATCAAGGTCACCGGTATCCCCGCGGCTGCGAAGTAAGAGGGACTGAGACATGGCACACAAGAAGGGCGCATCGTCCACCCGGAACGGGCGCGACTCCAATGCCCAGCGGCTCGGCGTGAAGCGCTTCGGCGGTCAGGTCGTTTCCGCTGGTGAGATCCTCGTCCGCCAGCGCGGCACCCACTTCCACCCGGGTTCGGGTGTGGGTCGTGGTGGCGACGACACGCTGTTCGCGCTGCTCGCCGGTTCGGTCGAGTTCGGCACGCACCGTGGCCGCAAGGTCGTCAACATCGTTCCGGCCGCCTGATTCAGCTCCTGCTGATCCAGCGCGTTTCGTAACTTCCCGAGGGCGGATCTCAGCTCTTTCCGGCGCAAGCCGGGAAGAGAGGTCCGCCCTCGGCGCGTTGTCATATAGACACGTTTAATGGGCAGCAAGGCCTGCCCGGGACATTCCCGTATGTATCTGGAGGATCACCCATGACCACCTTCGTGGACCGCGTCGAGCTGCACGTCGCCGCGGGTAACGGGGGCCACGGCTGCGCCTCCGTTCACCGGGAGAAGTTCAAGCCGCTCGGCGGCCCCGACGGCGGAAACGGCGGCCGTGGCGGCGACGTCATCCTGGTGGTGGAGCAGGCGATCACCACCCTGCTGGACTACCACCACAGTCCCCATCGCAAGGCCACCAACGGCCAGCCCGGCGCGGGCGACAACCGCTCCGGCAAGGACGGCCAGGACCTGATCCTGCCCGTGCCGGACGGCACCGTCGTCCTCGACAAGGAGGGCAACGTCCTCGCCGACCTCGTCGGCCAGGGCACCACTTTCGTCGCCGGCCAGGGCGGCCGCGGCGGCCTCGGCAACGCCGCGCTCTCCTCGGCCCGGCGCAAGGCTCCCGGCTTCGCGCTCCTCGGCGTCCCCGGCACCGGCGGCGACATCGTCCTGGAGCTCAAGACCGTCGCCGACGTGGCGCTGGTCGGTTTCCCGAGCGCCGGCAAGTCCTCGCTGATCTCGGTGCTCTCCTCGGCCAAGCCGAAGATCGCGGACTACCCCTTCACCACCCTCGTCCCGAACCTGGGCGTCGTCACGGCCGGCTCGACCGTCTACACGATCGCCGACGTCCCGGGCCTGATCCCCGGCGCCAGCCAGGGCCGTGGCCTGGGCCTGGAGTTCCTGCGCCACGTCGAGCGCTGCTCGGTGCTGGTGCACGTCCTGGACACCGCCACGCTGGAGTCCGACCGCGACCCGATCGCCGACCTCGACGTCATCGAGGAGGAGCTCAGGCTCTACGGCGGCGGCCTGGAGAAGCGTCCGCGTCTCGTCGTCCTCAACAAGGTCGACATCCCGGACGGCCAGGAGCTCGCCGACATGGTCCGCCCTGACCTGGAGGCCCGCGGCTACAAGGTCTTCGAGGTCTCCGCGGTCGCCCGTACCGGCCTGAAGGAGCTCTCCTACTTCCTCGCCGAGGTCATCGCCAAGGCCCGTGCCCGCAAGCCGAAGGAGGAGGCGACCCGCATCGTCATCCGCCCGAAGGCCGTCGACGACTCCGGCTTCACCGTCACCTACAACGAGGTCGAGGACGTCTATCAGGTGCGCGGCGAGAAGCCCGAGCGCTGGGTCCGCCAGACCGACTTCAACAACGACGAGGCCGTCGGCTACCTCGCGGACCGCCTCAACCGCCTCGGTGTCGAGGAGGCGCTCAAGAAGGCCGGCGCCCGCGCCGGTGACGGCGTGGCCATCGGCTCCGACGAGAACTCCGTCGTCTTCGACTGGGAGCCGACCATGATGGCCGGCGCCGAGATGCTGGGCCGCCGCGGTGAGGACCACCGCCTGGAAGCTCCGCGCCCGGCCACGACGCGCCGCAAGGACAAGGACGCCAAGCGCGAGGACTCCGCGCAGCAGGAGTACGACGAATTCCGGCCGTTCTGAGCCCCTCCCGAGGGACTTGTGCCCGGAAGGTTTGAAGGTTTGAAGGTGCCTTTATGTCGGTCGCCTAGGATCTTCCGGGTGAACAGCAGCAACCTCCCCACGGTTTCCGTCGTGGTCATCGCGTACAACGACGCCGGGCTCGTGGGCGAGGCCGTTTCCTCGGCCCTCGCCCAGGGTCCGGTGGTCACCGAGGTCATCGCGGTGAACGACGCCTCGTCCGACGGCACCGCGCGGGTGCTGGACGAGCTGGCCGCCGTCCACCCCCGCCTCAAGGCGGTGCACCGGACGGAGAACAGCGGGGGGTGCGGCACCCCCCGCAACGACGGGATCGCGGCGGCGTCCGGCCGCTACGTCCTCTTCCTCGACAGCGACGACATCCTGCCACCGGGGGCCGTCGACGCCTTGGTGCGCGCCGCCGAGGAGCACGCCGCCCCGGTCACCGTCGGAGCGGCGGTACGGCGCGAGCTGCCCCTGCACCACGACGTCCCGTGGATGCCCGGACTCCATACGCCCGGCGATGTGATCGAGCGGCCGGTGGACCGGCCCGATCTCGTCCGCGACACCCTTTGCGTCAACAAGCTGTACGCGCGCTCCTTCCTCCAGGAGCACGGCCTGCGCTTCCCCGACGGCCGGTTCATCTACGAGGACTTCGTCTTCACCGCCCGCGTGCTCGCCGCGGCCCCCCGCATCGCCGTCATCGGCGACCTCGTCTATGTCTGGCACGTGCGCCGCAGCGCCGCCCAGGTGTCGATCTCCCTGGACCGCAAGGACGTCGGGAACTGGCGCTCCCGCATCGAGGCCCACCGCACGGCCGCCGCGATCCTCGAGGAGGCCTCCCCGGTGCTGGGCAGCGCCTGCCGGGTGAAGTTCCTGGAGTACGACCTGCGCATGTACCTGCGCGAGCTCGGCCACGACCCCGAGTACCGGGCCGCCTGGTGGACCCTGACCCGCGAGTACGTCGACACCTTCCCCGCGGCGGACATCGCCTCCGCCGCGGCCCACGCCCGCTGGATCGTCTCCGTGCTGCGCGCCACCGGTACCCCGCCCGCCGACGTCGAGCGGCTCACCCGGCTGGCCGCCGAACCGCCGCGGCTGCTGCCCCCGTACGCGAACGGCCCCACCGGCGCGCCCGTGTGGAGCGAGGAGCTTCCCGTCGAGCTGGTGGGGCTGGCCGCGCTGCCGGTCGCCGACCTGCCCGTCACCGTCGACGCCGAACCGGCCGGCCGCGGCGCCGTCCGGATCCGCCTGCACGACCTGTACGGGCGCCTCGCCGAGGCGGGGCCCGTCACCGCCCAGCTGAGCTTCCTGCCGCGTGCGGGCGGCGATCCGGTCCTCGCGCAGCCGGTCGCGCTGCACCCCGACCGCAGCGGCGGCTGGGTCGCCGTACTGCCGTTCCGCCTCGCCGATCTGGCCGTCACCGGCCGCCGTCAGGGGTTGCGCAGGATGCAGGCGTGGAACGTCGGGGTGGGCGTGCGGTGCGCCGACGGGAGCTCGCTGTTCACCTCCCTGCGCCCCCGGGGCAGGCTGCTCCGCCGTCGCGCGCTGCCCAGCAGCCGGTACGGTGTTCTGCTGGCACAGCCCTACCGGACGGGGGCCGGCGCCCTCGCGCTGCGCCTCGCGCCCGGCGCCGAGGGCGCGCTGTACCTCGTACGCAACCGCCTCCACCGGTCCCGGTCGGGCCGCGGGGCGGGCTGAACAATCCGGGAGCCGGCTCCGCGGGAGGTCCTCGCGGACCGCCGTGCTCCCCATCCCGAAGTCGGACAGGACCAAGGAGATACACATGACGTTTCTGATCACCGGTGGCGCCGGGTACATCGGCTCGCACGTCGTCCGCGCGATGGTGCTCGCGGGGGAGGAGGTCGTCGTCCTCGACGACCTCTCCACGGGCAACGAGGACCGGGTGCCGGAGGGCGTCGGACTGGTGGTCGGATCCGTCCTGGACCGGCTGGTGCTGGACGAGGTCATCCGCAAGCACAAGATCACCGGCGTGGTGCACCTCGCGGGCAAGAAGCAGGTCGGCGAGTCCGTCGAGAAGCCGATGTACTACTACCACGAGAACGTGGGCGGCCTCACCGTGCTGCTCCAGGCCGTGGCCGCCGCAGGGATCCGCAACTTCCTCTTCTCCTCGTCCGCCTCCGTCTACGGCATGCCCGACGTGGACCTGGTCACCGAGGACACCCCGTGCGCGCCGCTGAGCCCCTACGGCGAGACCAAGCTGGCCGGCGAGTGGCTGGTGCGCGCCGCGGGCCGGACGCACGGCATCTCCACCGCCTGCCTGCGCTACTTCAACGTGGCGGGCGCCGCGACCCCCGAACTCGCCGACACCGGCGTCTTCAACCTGGTCCCGATGGTCTTCGAGCGCTACGACGCCGGCCAGGGCGCCAAGATCTTCGGTGACGACTACCCGACCCCGGACGGCACCTGCATCCGCGACTACATCCACGTCGAGGACCTCGCCGAGGCCCACGTGGCGGCCGCCCGCAAGCTCGCCGAGTGGGCCGCGGCCGGCGAGTACAAGGACCTCACCGTCAACATCGGGCGCGGCGAAGGCGTCTCGGTCGCCGAGATGGTCGCGCTCATGAACGAGAACACCGGGCACGACATCGCCCCCGTGATCAGTCCGCGCCGCCCCGGCGACCCGGCGAAGGTCGTGGCCTCGGCCGAAAAGATCACCAGCGAGCTCGGCTGGAAGGCCCGGCACGACGTCCGCGAGATGGTCACCTCCGCCTGGGCGGGCTGGGAGGCCAACAAGGTGGCCCGCAAGGACGCCCACCGGGACGTCCTCCAGGCCTGAGCGACCCGGTACGCGCGGCGGCCCGCCCCGGAGCGTTCCGGGGCGGGCCGCCGCGCATGTGCCGTGGAGAGCGGTGTCAGCGCTCCAGGAAGGAGAACAGCTCCTCCCACCGGTCGGTGATCTCGGCGCTGGAGTAGCGCTGCACCGAACGGAAGGCGTTGTCCCCGAGCCGGTCGCGCAGCTCGCGGTCGGCCATCATCGCGCGCAGGTGCCCGGCCAGCTCCATCGTGTTGCCCAGCCGGGCCAGCAGCCCGTCCTCGCCGTGCTCGACGATCTCCCGCACACCCGGGGCACAGTCGAAGGCGGCCGTCGGCACGCCCGCCGCCATCGCCTCCAGGAGCGTGATCGGGAAGCCCTCGGCACGTGAGGCCTGGGCGAAGACCGAGGCCCCGCGCAGCGCGCCCAGTACGTCGTCGGTGCTGCCCATCCACTCCACGGAGTCGTCCAGGCCCAGCGAGGTGCAGTGCGCCCTCAGCGTCGCCTCCTCGATGCCCGCCCCGTAGACCCGCAGGACCCAGTCGGGGTGGTGCGGCGCGACGTCCGCCCAGGTGTCGAGCAGCAGGTCGACGCCCTTCTCGAAGGCCAGGCGGCCGACGCAGGCCACGACCTTCTCCGTGCGCGGAGCGGGGGAGTCGGGCATGAAGGGCAGCGGGTTCGGCATGCTGCCCACGTTCTCCATGCCGGAGCGGATCCACAGGTCCGCGTCCTCGGCGGTCAGCACCAGCAGCCGGTCCACCTGCGGGTAGAAGCGGCGCACCCGCTCCCCGCGGGTGGACTTCTGGCTGGCCTCGAAGGACTCGTGGCTCATGCCGATGACGGAGTGCCCCTTGGTGTCGGCGAGCGCCACCCACTCCATCGCCCAGACCTGGGTGACGATGACGACACCGCCCGGACGGGCCGCCCGCAGCAGCTCGCTCAGCTGCTCGGCCTTGGCCCGCATCTGCGCCCGCCGGGCCGCCTGGCGGCGCCGCTCGGGCGCGTTCAGCCGGCCCTTGATCCCGCGCAGCCGGCGGGCCGACGGCGGGTGCGCCGCGTAGAGCGTGGTCATCGCGTACGGCAGGTCCTGCGGCAGCTTCTGGCGGATCTCGTCGGCGACCGGGGCGATCCCCACGATGTGCACGCGGTGGCCGCGGTCGGTGAACTGCCGGGCCATCTGGTGCGACCAGGTGGTCACGCCGCCGATCTCGTCGACGTTGTTGGAGACGATGAAGATGTCACGGCCGCCCGGGGTGGCGGTCTGCTGGCTCACTTGCCGCTCCTGGTGAAGAACTTCTCTACGATCTGGCGCGCCGCGTCCCCGCGGTCGTACTCGCCGAACTCGGCGAGGAAACGCTCCCGCGCCTGGGCGTACTTGGCGTCGGCCTCCTCGAAGGCGGCCAGCGCCTGCAGCAGCTCGTCCGCGGTGGCGACCACCGGGCCGGGAGCCTTCTCCAACAGGTCGAAGTACGTGCCGCGGATGTCCGTGGCGTACTTCTCGTAGTCGTACGCGAAGAAGAGCATCGGCCGGTCCAGGACCGCGTAGTCGAACATCACGGACGAGTAGTCGGTGATCAGACCGTCGGCGAGGGTCAGCAGCGGGGTGATGTCGTGGTGCCGGGACACGTCGATGACCCGGCCCGCGACCGACGGCGGCAGCGAGACGCTGTTGAGGTAGTGGGTCCGCACCAGCAGCGTGAAGCGGTCGCCGAGCCGCTCCGCGAACTCCTCGACGTCGAAGGGGAAGGTGAAGCCCTCCACCGCGCCGTCCGCGCCCGCCCGGAAGGTCGGCGCGTACAGCAGCACCTTCTTGTCCGGGTCGATGCCGAGCTCGAGCGCCAGCGGGCCGCGCACCCGCTCGCCGCTGTTGGCCTCGGTCCTGTGCGCCTCGACGAGGGCGTCGTTGCGCGGGTAGCCCGTGGGCAGCAGCACCTCGTCGCGCAGCCGGAAGCCCTTGGCGAGGGTGCGGGTGTCGTGCTCGGAACGGATCAGGAAGTGGTCGAAGCGGTCGACGGCGGCCTGGAAGCGGGCCTGGCCGGCCCGGCCCTGCGCCTTGGTGCGGGGCTCGTGGAAGCCCATCCGCTTGAGCGCCGAACCGTGCCAGGTCTGGATGTACGTGGTCCCGGGGCGCTTGGCGAGCGCGAGCGGGAAGCCCTGGTTGTCGACCCAGTACTCGGCCTGGGCCAGGGCGCGCAGGTACTGCCAGCTCCAGCGCCTGACCAGGGTGGCCTCCTTGGGGAAGCCGGTGGGCTTGGCACCCGCGTACGACCAGATCGCCTCGAAGGGCGCGCCCTGGCGCACCATCTCCTCGTAGATCGCCTTGGGGCTGTCGCTGTACTGCTTGCCCATGTGGCTCTCGAAGACGACCGTGCCCTTCTTGATCGGCAGCTTCGAGAAGATCTCGTGGTAGACCTTCACCTTCTGCTCGCCGGAGCCCATGTTCCGGCGGGCCCGCAGAGCCTTGCGCAGGCCCCGCTTGACCACGCCGGCCGCCTTGCCCTGTATGGCGTTGTTGATCAGCGACTGGGTGCGGACGGCGGCGGCGCCCTCGGCGCTCAGCACGTAGCTGAGGTTGCCCTTCTTTGTCATCTCGGGCCCGAAGCGGTCGGAGACCAGCCGGGTCAGCCGCGGGCGCACGCGCAGCCGGGCCGCCGACTCCAGGTCGACCCCGCCGATCGCGACGCGGGTGGTGATCCGTTCGCCGCCGGCGGTCAGCTTGAGCCGGACGTCCCAGACGGCGTCGATGATGCCGAGCGGGCGGACGGTGCTCGCGATGTCGGCGGTGCCGGTCCACTCGATCGTGTCACCGGTGTGGCGCACCGTTGCCACCGGGAAGGCGAAGGACCGTACGCCGATCTGCCGGCGGGCCCGGAATTCGAGCGTGGCCTTCAGATCCGCGTCGGCCGGGATCCGGCCCAGCGGGTTCACGACGGAGCCCGACATCGTGACGGTGCCCCGGCCGTCGTCCTCGTAGGAGGTCAGGCGGTTGCCCAGGGTGAGCGAGGTGAGCGGGGTCGTGTGGAACGCCTGCTCGGTGACGTCCAGTATCCGGCGGGCCTCGTCGCCGTCGGGACCGTCGATGTGCTGCGCGCACCAGTAGACGCGGCCGTCGCGCTCGGCGAGCGGGGAGGTGAGCCGGCCCTTGTTGGTCATGGCATCGGCGGCCGGGAGCAGGTTGTCCCAGTCCTCCTTGCCCAGCAGGTAGGCGCAGATCGCCTGGAGGTACGTGACGTTCTCGTACGCTGCCGGGTCGATCCCCTCCAGGTAGCCGTTGGCGAGGCGGGCGAACTCCTGGCGGTACTCGTCGCTCAGCAGCGGCAGGTCGCGCAGGTGCAGCACGAGGTCGTGCTTGAGGAACTTGGCGTCCTTCGCGGACTTGATGTCCGTATGGCCCTTTTCGGCCAGCAGGCGGTCGACGCGGCGGTGGATCTCCATCCGGTGGACGAAGTTCGCGATCTCGTGGCGCCGGTTGCTGATCGAGAGGGCCGCGGCCTTCTCGACCACGTTCCAGAAGTACACGTGGTTCGGGATCAGCGTGATGCGGCGGGCGGCCACGTACGCCTGCGCGGAGAACAGCAGGTCCTCGTAGTGGATGCCGACCGGGAACTCCAGGCCCTGCTCCAGCAGGAACTCGCGCCGGTAGCACTTGTTCGTGGAGAGGGTGTCGTAGACCAGCAGGTCGGGGAACTCGGTGATCGACTCCAGCGTGCGCGTGCGGGCGTAGATCCAGGGGTACCACTCGGTGGTCTTGCCCCAGCGGTTGTCGAGGTGCACGCGTACGCACATGCCCGCGACCAGGTCGGATCCGGTCCGCTCGGCGGCGTCCAGCATGTTCCGGCAGGCGTTGCGCTCCAGCACGTCGTCGCTGTCGAGGAACATCACGTACGTTCCGGTGGCCTGCTGGATGCCGTGGTTGCGCGGCGCGCCGCAGCCGCCGCTGTTCTGCGGCAGCTGGAAGGCGCGCACTCTCCCCGGATGCGCGGACTCCAGTTCCTGGGCGACCGCGTACGAGCGGTCCGTGCTGCAGTCGTCGACGATGACGACTTCGACGCTGTGCAGGGTTTGGTCCAGAACCGACCGGACTGCTGTCGGCAGACGCTCTGCGTCGTTGTAGACGATGACGACCACGGAGACGTCGGGCACGTGCACCTCGATCCCTTCGTTTCGTTACGTTGAGCTCATTCCGATTCCGCTTATCTCGTCAAAGCTACCGTGTGCCGCTCGCGACTCCGGCAGCCCGACTCCCGCCCGACCCTCGCCGTGCATACTTCTGAGGAAGAGGTGAGAAGCGGGTCCGGTCGCCGACAATCACCCGTTCGGACCCAGCAGGAAGTGTTCATGACGAAGCTGTCCGTAGTCGTCCCTTGCTACAACGAAGAAGCCGTCATCGACAGCTTCGACGCGGAGCTCCGAAGGGTCCTGGACACCCTCTCCGTCGAGTACGAGGTCTGCTACGTCGACGACGGAAGTCGCGACGGCACCCTCGACAAGCTCCGGAAGATCGCGGCGGAGTACGGCGACCGGACCAGGTACGTCTCCTTCAGCCGCAACTTCGGCAAGGAGGCCGGCATGCTCGCGGGCCTGCGCGAAGCCACCGGCGACGCCGTCGTGATCATGGACGCCGACCTCCAGCACCCGCCGGAGCTGATCGCGACCATGCTGGAGCACTACCGGCAGGGCCACGACCAGATCATCGCCCGCCGCACGCGCGAGGGTGACAAGAAGCTCCGCTCCGCGCTCAGCAGCCTCTACTACCGCGGCGTCAACCGCTGGGTCGACGTGGAACTCGCCGACGGCGTGGGCGACTTCCGCATGCTCTCGCGCCCGGCCGTGGACGCCCTGCTGTCCCTGCCGGAGTACAACCGCTTCTCCAAGGGCCTCTTCTCCTGGATCGGCTTCGACACCGTCCACTTCGACTACCGCAACGCGCAGCGCGAGGCCGGCGAGACGAAGTGGAAGTTCGGCTCCCTGCTGAACTACGGCATGGACGGCCTGATCTCCTTCAACAACAGGCCGCTGCGGATCGGTATCTGGTTCGGCGTGTCGCTGGTCGCCCTGACCGGTCTGTACGCGCTGTGGATCACGATCATGGCAATCACCAACGGCGTCGAGTCCCCGGGATACGTCACGCTTGTGGCCATCATCACGGGCCTGGGCGGCGTCCAGCTGATCATGCTGGGCCTGATCGGCGAGTACATCGGCCGTATCTACTACGAGACAAAGCGCAGGCCGCACTTCCTGGTGAAGGAGTCGCACGGCGCGCAGCCGCTCCCGCGGACCGGGCGGCCCACGGCCGCCCCGGTCGAGGAGCCGACGATCGCGGAGCGCAGCGCCCGATGAGCCGCAGAGAGCAGCTCGGCCAGATCTTCCGCTTCGCCCTCGTGGGCGGGGTCAACACCGGCACCTTCTTCGGCATCTACCTGCTCCTTCACCCGTGGATGCCGTACTTCGCCGCCTACACCCTCGCGTTCCTGCTGTCGATGATCGGGTCGTTCTTCATGAACACCTACTTCACCTACCGCACACGGCCGACCTGGAAGAAGTTCCTGCTCTTCCCGCTGACGAACGTCACCAACTACGTCATCCAGTCCGTCGGCCTCTACGCCCTGGTGACCTGGGCCGGGATGGACACCCGGATCGCCCCGCTGGTCGCGGCGGTCGTAGCCGTCCCGTTCACCTTCCTGCTCTCCCGCAAGATCCTCGTCCCGGGCGCCGCCCGGGCCGAGGAGGCCCAGCGCGCGCAGACGGGGGCCTCGTCCACGGTCTGAAACCCCCGAGCAGCCCCGCGCGCCCACCCCGTAGATTGAGACGGCAGGCATTTTGGGCAACAGGGGCAAGGGGACAGACGTGTCAGCGGCTAGGCAAGGTGTCGTGGACGCCCGCAGGATCGTGGTCAAGGTCGGCTCCTCCTCCCTGACCACCGCGGCCGGCGGACTCGACGCCGACCGGGTGGACGCACTGGTCGACGTCCTCGCCAAGGCCCGCAGCGGAGGCGAGAAGGAGATCGTCCTCGTCTCCAGCGGAGCCATCGCCGCCGGACTCTCCCCGCTCGGCCTGCGCCGCCGCCCCACGGACCTGGCCCGCCAGCAGGCCGCCGCGAGTGTCGGGCAGGGCCTGCTCGTCGCCCGGTACACCGCATCCTTCGCCCGGTACGGCGTCCGCGTCGGCCAGGTGCTCCTCACCACCGACGACACGAGCCGCCGGGCCCACTACCGCAACGCCTTCCGGACCCTGGACCAGCTCCTGACCATGGGCGCCCTGCCCGTCGTCAACGAGAACGACACGGTCGCCACGGACGAGATCCGGTTCGGCGACAACGACCGGCTGGCGGCCCTCGTCGCCCACCTCGTCCGCGCCGACCTCCTCGTCCTCCTCTCCGATGTGGACGGCCTCTACGACGGCGACCCGTCCCAGCCCGGCACCACCCGCATCGAAGAGGTCCGCGGGCCCGAGGACATCGCGCACGTCTCCATCGGCAGCGCCGGCAAGGCGGGCGTCGGCACCGGCGGCATGGTGACCAAGGTCGAGGCGGCCCGGATCGCGGCCGCCGCCGGGATCCCCGTGGTACTGACCTCCGCGAGCCAGGCCGCCGACGCCCTCGCGGGGCGGGGCACCGGCACGCTGTTCCACTCCACCGGGCGCCGCTCGGGGGACCGGCTGCTCTGGCTCCAGCACGCGTCGACCCCGCAGGGGCACCTGGTCCTGGACGACGGAGCCGTCCGTGCGGTCACCGAGCGGGGCAGCTCGCTGCTGCCCGCGGGCATCGCGTCGGTCGAGGGCGACTTCGTCGCCGGGGACCCGGTGGAACTGCGCTCGGCCGACGGCCGCGCCGTGGCCCGGGGCCTGGTCAACTTCGACGCCAAGGAGCTCCCGCAGCTCCTCGGCCGCTCCACTCGCGAGCTCGCGCGGGAACTCGGACCCGCGTACGAACGGGAGGTCGTCCACCGGGACGATCTGGTCCTGCTGGAGGGCTGAGCTTCGCCAAAAGCGCAGCGCGGCGGCCCGTGGACTGGTCAACTGTGAAGGGCGGGCGGACCCGCGTGGCGGAGACAGGAGGCGGCTGGTGAGACGAGCGCTGACCAGCGTCGGCACGGGGGACGGTGACGGCGGCGGGGGCGGGGAGGAGCCGGATTACGCATCGCGCCTGTGGCACGTGACCCTGAGCGTCTCCGGCAAGCCGGCCCGGCTCTCCGAGGTCCGGCGCGGGCTGGAGCAACTGGCCCACGACCACCCCTTCCTGCTGACCAGCCGGTACGCCGACGACCACGCGGAGATCCGCTACTGGGAAGAGGCCCGCGACCTCCACGACGCGGCGGCCGTCGCCCTGCGCCTGTGGGGCGAACACCGCTCCTCGGCGCAGCTCCCGCCCTGGGAGATCGTCGGCCTGGAGGTCATCGACCGCGCCACCTACCACCAACGCGTGGCAGAGGGCTACGGCCCGCCCCCGGCCCACCCGGTGGGCGTCCACCCGTACTGACCGCGCCCCGCACGAGCCCTTCCCGTCACATCCCATCCCCGCCGGCGCCGGAGGACCGGGGCCCTGGACACATACCGGGTCCGGGGCACATTCCAAGCCCGGCGGGCGTGTGAGGACCGGGGTCCTGGACACGTTCCCGGCCCGGCGGGCGTGTGAGGACCGGGGTCCGGGGCAGATTCCAGCCTCGCCGGCGTTTGAGGCGCGGGGTTCGGGGCGGAGCCCCGGTCCTGTGCCCGCACCCGGCACGGACCGGTACCGGCCGAGGGCCCGGGGCGGAGCCCCGACCCGCCGACCCGGGCCGGAGGACGTCTCGCGGGGTGGAAACCCCGACTGCCCGGCCCGCGCCGGGTACTACCCTGGGCGCCATGACCTCGCTCGATGCCGCCACCTCGCCCGTCCTCGCCACCGCGCAGCGGTCCCGCACCGCCGCCGCCGCCATCGCCCCACTCCCGCGGTCCGCCAAGGACACCGCCCTGCTGGCGATCGCGGACGCGCTGGAGGCCCGTACGGCCGAGATCATCGCCGCCAACGCCGTGGACACGGACAAGGCCCGCGCCGCCGGTACGAGCGAGACCGTCATCGACCGCCTCACCCTGACCCGGGAGCGGGTCGCCGCCATCGCCTCCGATGTGCGCGACGTCGCTGCCCTCCCCGACCCCGTCGGCGAGGTCGTCCGCGGCAACACCCTCCCCAACGGCATCGACCTGCGGCAGATCCGCGTCCCGCTCGGCGTCGTCGGCATCATCTACGAGGCCCGTCCGAACGTTACGGTCGACGCCGCCGCCCTCTGCCTGAAGTCCGGGAACGCGGTCCTCCTGCGCGGCAGTTCCTCCGCCTACTCCTCCAATACCGCCCTCGTCGCCATCCTGCGGGACGCCGTCCTGAGCGTCGGCCTGCCCGCCGACGCGATCCAGCTCGTCCCCGGCGAGTCCCGCGAGTCCGTCCGCGAGCTGATGCGCGCCCGCGGCCTCGTCGACGTGCTCATCCCGCGCGGCGGCGCCTCCCTCATCAAGACCGTGGTCGAGGAATCCACCGTCCCCGTCATCGAGACCGGTACCGGCAACTGCCACGTCTACGTCGACGCCCAGGCCGACCTGGACATGGCGGTGGACATCCTCATCAACTCCAAGGCCCAGCGGCCCTCCGTCTGTAACTCCGCCGAGACCCTCCTCGTCCACCGCGACATCGCCGACGCCTTCCTGCCGCGCGCCCTGGACGCGCTCGCCGACGTCGGCGTCACCGTCCACGGAGACGCCCGGGTCCTGGCCGCCGCCGAGGGCAGCAAGGTCACCGCCCTGCCCGCCACGGACGAGGACTGGGCCGCCGAGTACCTGTCCTACGACATCGCCGCCGGAGTCGTGGACTCCCTCGACGACGCAGTCACCCACATCCGCCGTTGGACCTCCGGTCACACCGAGGCGATCGTCACCACCTCGCAGGCGGCCGCGCGCCGCTTCACCCAGCTGGTCGACTCGACCACGGTCGCCGTGAATGCATCCACTCGGTTCACGGACGGTGGCCAGTTCGGCTTCGGCGCGGAGATCGGTATCTCCACCCAGAAGCTGCACGCCAGGGGCCCGATGGGGCTTCCCGAGCTGACCTCCACCAAGTACATCGTCACCGGCGACGGTCACATTCGGTAGTCGCTCCTTGAGCACGGTGTGGCTGGAATTCGGCAGACACCCTGCCCAAGGAGGCCCCCCAGGTCTAGGCTGTTCCTGTGCCGGACGACGTGGGGGGCAAGCCGTTTCCGGACGACGGGACCCCCGAAGACGATGCAGACGACCGCGGAGGCGCGGATCAGGACTTCGCCTCCGTGGTGTTCGACGAGGACTTCGTCCGGAACGCCGGGATTCATGAACCGAGCGCCGCCGAGCGCCAGCGGGCGGCCGACCGAGCGCGCGCGGAGGCCGAGGCGGCCCGTGCGGTCGCCGGCGGCTGGACGGGCGACGACGACTACGACAGCTACGGCTACAGCCATCCCGACGGCTACGACGACCACGGCTGGGACCGCGACGACCGGGGCCACGGATACCCGGACGGCCCGTACGGCGCCTACGGAGGCAGCCTGCGCCCGTACCGCGGCCGCGCTCCCTGGCTGCGCCCGGTGGCCTGGGTGCTCGCCTTCGTGATGGGCCTCGGCATGGTCGCCCTCGCCTTCAGCGCCGTCTACCGCAGCGCCTCGGGCGAGGCGGACCCCGCCCCGGCGCCGGCCAGTACCCCCAGGGGTGAAGTCACCGGCGTCGGCGCGTTTACGTACCCCTCCGTTCGCCGACCCTGAAGGTACGACCCCACTCGCATACGCCGGAGCTGGGGGCTTCTCTGAAGCGGGGACAGCGGGGAGAAGCGATGGCCGTGCCAGGAGATCCACCCAACAGCACCCCCGAGGGCATGGGCGGGGGCGATGACGAGTTCCGGTCGGACGAGTACCGATCGGTGGTGTTCGACGAGGACTTCGTCCGGGCTGCCCGCCTCCAGGAGTACTCCGCACAGGAACGCATGGGCGAGCACGCCCGGGCCGTACGCAGCCGCTCCATCTGGTCCGGCGGCGGGCCCGGGTCCCGGACCTCCACCCCCGGCCGGGGCGCCCGGCAGGGCCTGCTCCTCGTACTGCTCATCGCCACGGCCTTCGCGGCCGCCGTCTACATGGGGCTGCGCAATCCGTACGAACCCCCGCCCGGGGGAACCGCCCAGCCGCTCAGCAGCACGGTGGTCCCGCTCGCGCCGACCACCGTCGTGCCCGGCGGGCGGCCCGTCGACCTGTACGCCAAGAGCCCCGCAGCCGACTACCGGGTCGGGGCGGCCGGCATCAGCCTGCCCGCCGTGCGCCGCACGCACCACTTCAGCGACACCCAGGTCGTCACCGCGCTGTCGATCGCCAAGGACTACCTGGTGCAGTCCTCGCTGGACCCCGACATCCTCGCCGGAGCGGCCACCCGCCCGGTGCGCGTCCTGCTCGACCCCGACCAGCTGGCGCAGTTCGACCGCAGCATGACCTCGCCCTCCGGCGACGGCCGCCACGCGGCCACCGGCTGGCTGGTCCGCTTCGACCAGGCCACCGCGGTCGTGGCCGACTCCCGGGTCCGGGTGAGCGGCACGCTCGCCTTCGAGGAGGTGGCCCCGGACGCGCTGGAGGTCACCACCGACCACACCTTCGTCTACGCCGTGCGCCCGGCCACCGGAGCCCCGGCCCCAGCCGACGGCGCCTCGCTCTTCACCGTCCGCCGCGAGCTGCGGCTGCGCTTCGACCGGGACGACCTCGGGGCCCGGCGGCTGGAGCTGGTCTCGGCCTATGTGATGGCCGGGCCGCAGGACTGCTCCGCCGACCCCGCGGGAGCCTTTCGGCCGCTCCTGGCCGGCGCCGCCCCCACCACGGTCGGCCCGGCCGCGAGCGACCCGTACGCCAGCGGCCAGCCGCGGCGCACGGCCGGGCTGTGCGGCGTACTGGCATCGCCCGCGGCCCCGCAAACCGCTCCCGTCAGCCCTGCTCCGTAGCCCCGCCCTTGCCCTCGGGCCGCGGCCCCGTACCGGATCCGCCCCCGGCGCCCGCGCCGGTGAACTTGTCGCGGAGCTTGCCCCCCAGGTCGCCGGCACCGCCCGCGATGTCGCCCACCAGCTTGAGCAGCGGGTCCTTGCTGGTGCGCACCGTGTCGGCGTAGTGCGCGGCGGACTGCCGGAAGGAGTCCGTCACCGAGGTGTCCTTGTCGTCCTCCCGCCGCGGGTAGTGGCCGTCCATGATCCGCTGGTGGTCGCGGCTTTCCGCCCACTTCTTCAGCTCGGCCGCCCGCACCGTCGTGAAGGGGTGCGTCCGGGGCAGCAGGTTGAGGATCTTCAGCACGGAGTCGCGCAGATCGCCGGCCGACTCGTACTCCTCGGCCTGGGCCAGGAAGGCGTCCACGTTCATCTCGTGGAGGTGGTTGCCGCCCGCGATCTTCATGAGCCCCCGCATCGAGGCCTGCACGTCCTGCCCCACCAGCAGCCCGGCCCGGTCGGCCGAGAGTTCCGACTTGCGGAACCACTCCCGCAGCGCGGTGACGATGGTCATGATCGCCACATTGCCCAGCGGGATCCACGCGATCTTCATCGCCAGGTTGGTCAGGAACAGCAGAATCGTGCGGTAGACCGCGTGCCCCGACAGCGCGTGGCCCACCTCGTGGCCCACCACCGCCCGCATCTCCTCCTCGTCGAGCAGCTCGACGAGGCCGGTGGTCACCACGATGATCGGCTCGTCCAGCCCGATGCACATGGCGTTGGGATTCGGATCCTGCTGCACATACATCTGCGGGACCTTCTCCAGGTCCAGGATGTAACAGGCGTCGCGCAGCATCGCATGCAGGTGCGGGAACTGCGTCTCGCCCACCCGCACCGACTCCGACAGGAACAGCAGCCGCAGGCTCCGCTCCGGAAGCAGCCCGCTCAGGGCCTTGAACACCGTGTCGAAGCCGGTCAGCCTGCGCAGTGCCACCAGCGCGGAGCGGTCCGCCGGATGCTCGTACGCCCGCGATGAAATGCCGGGGAACCGCCTGCGGTCCCGCGCCGGTGCCTTCTCGAACCCTGTTTCCGTCATAGCGCCCTCCCCTGGATGGATCTGCTCGACCCTGCGTCTATCCCCTCCAACGCCTGAGTCGGCGTGAGCGTGCCCCAGGCCCCCGCATACGATGTGAGCGAAGTCTCCGCCCGCTCCCCGACTCGATAGGTACCTGCCTGATGAGCCTCGCCTCCACCGCCCACAACCTGGTCGTCCTCGCCTCGGAGGGGGCCGAGCAGCACGGCGGCAACCACGACAGCCTGAACCCGTACCTGACCGGCGGCGGCGCCTTCGTGATCCTGTTGCTGATGCTCTGGGTCACCACGCGCCTGAACCGCGACCGCTGAGCCCGCCGAGCCCGCTGAGCCCGCCGGGAACGCCGCGTCCGCCGGGCCAGTAGGCTCTGCGCTCATGGGAGAGCAGGAGATGCCTACCGGTCCGGTCAAGCGCCGGCTCGGAGTGATGGGCGGGACGTTCGATCCGATCCATCACGGACACCTGGTGGCCGCCAGCGAGGTGGCCGCCCTTTTCCACCTCGACGAGGTGATGTTCGTGCCGACCGGTGAGCCGTGGCAGAAGTCCCAGCGGGCCGTTTCGCCCGCCGAGGACCGCTACCTGATGACGGTCATCGCCACGGCCTCGAACCCGCAGTTCTCGGTGAGCCGCATCGACATCGACCGTGGAGGTCCGACCTACACCATCGATACCCTGCGGGATCTGAAGGCGCAGAACGACGACGCGGACCTGTTCTTCATCACCGGTGCCGACGCGCTCGCGCAGATCCTGACCTGGCGCAACGCCGAAGAGCTCTTCTCACTCTCCCACTTCATCGGAGTCACCCGGCCGGGCCACGTGCTCACCGACGACGGGCTCCCGGAGGGCGGCGTTTCCCTGGTGGAGGTGCCCGCGCTGGCGATCTCGTCCACCGACTGCCGGGCGAGGGTCGCGCAGGGCGATCCTGTCTGGTATCTGGTGCCGGATGGTGTCGTGCGTTACATCGACAAGCGTGAGCTGTATCGGGGAGCCTGAGCTTCCGGAGAGAGGGGCCCCGCGGTGAACGACCGACAGGATCCGTACGACCCGTATGCCGCGCAGGAGCAGCAGCTCGTCGGCTACGACGCGTACGGGCGGCCGGTGTACGGCCAGGTGCCCGCCCAGCCCGCTCCGGCTGCCCCGCAGCAGTACGAGCAGTCGTACGAACAGCAGCAGTACGGCTACGACTACCAGGGCTACGGCCAGCAGCCGCAGCAGTACTACCCCCAGCAGCAACAACAACAGCAGCAGCCCGCCGCCCAGGAGTACGGGCAGCAGGACTACGCACAGGCGCCCGGCTACGGGTACGACACGCAGCAGACCCAGCAGTGGATCCCGCAGCAGAGCGCCCCGGAGACCCCGGCGCCCGCCGCCGAGCGGGTCCCCGAGCCGCGCCGGGGCAACGGCGAGCCGGGCGGTGCGTCCGGCGGTGAGCCCGAGGCGGACCGGGACTACCGCACCGAGATGTTCGCCTTCATCGAGGAACCGGACGAGGACTCCGAGGACGTCATCGACTGGCTCAAATTCACCGAGAGCCGTACCGAACGCCGCGAGGAGGCCCGCCGCCGCGGCCGTAACCGGGTGGTGGCGCTGATCGTCGTCCTCGCCCTCGTCGCCGTCGGCGGCCTCGGGTACCTCTGGTACGCGGGCAAGCTGCCGTTCCTCGACGGTCCCGGGCAGAAGAAGACCGGCGCGACCGCCGACGCCGGGGCACAGAAGCGCGACATGATCGTCGTCCACCTGCACAACACCAAGAAGGGCGGCACCTCCTCGGCGCTGCTCGTGGACAACGTCACCACCCAGCAGGGCGCCACCGTGCTGCTGCCGAACACCCTCAGTGTCAGCGGCCAGGACGGGACGCCCACGGCGCTCGGCAAGTCGGTCGAGCAGGGCGGCCTCGGCACCCGCGAGGCCCTGGACTCCGTGCTCGGCACCCACATCGGCGGCACCTGGCGCCTGGACACCCCCTTCCTGGAGAACCTGGTCGAGCTGGTCGGCGGCATCGAGGTCGACACCGACGCCGCTGTTCCGGCCGACGACGCGGCCAAGACCCCGGCCGTGGCCCAGGGCCAGAAGCAGAGCCTGAGCGGCCCCATGGCCGTGGCGTACGCCACCTTCAGCGGCCAGGGCGAACCGGAGGCCAAGCAGCTGGACCGCGTGGGCAAGGTGCTCCAGGCGGTGCTGCGCAAGGTCCCGAGCGACCCGAAGGCGGCGGCCGTGACCGTCGAGAGCGTCGGCCAGATCCTCGACCCGGCCCTGAACGCCCAGACCCTCGGAGCCCTGCTGTCCCGGCTCGGCGCGCACGCCAAGGTGGGCGCGTACCGCACCGACGCCCTCACGGTGAAGGCGGACGGCACGCTCACGGACGAGGCCAACAAGAAGGTCGTCAAGGAGGTGCTCGGCGGCTCGGCCGGCGCGGCGCAGCCCGGCGCGGCCCCGCGCGTCGGCCTCAAGGACGCCACCGGCGACGAGAAGACGCAGATCGCGGCCAAGGCGGCCCTGATGAACGGCGGCTACTCCTTCGTCGACGGCGGCAAGGCCGACAAGGCCGCCGCCACCTCGCAGATCACCTACCAGGACGACGCGCAGCGGGACCGCGCGATCGAGGTGGCCAAGACTCTGGGGCTGCCCGAGACGGTCGTGAAGAAGGCCGAGAACGCGGTGAACGCCGAGGTCGTGGTGATCCTGGGCAAGGACTACAAGGCCTCCTGACCGCGGCGCGGGAGGTGCCCCGCAGGGTCCCTCCCGGGCCGCGGAGGAGGGCTTTCGCCCGCGCGCGACGCTGTGCGCGGGTGGTGTCGGCGGTACATGAGACCCTTGTAAGGATCTGCCCGCCAACCCGAAAGCATGGCCAGTGACCGCCACGGACCGCTCCATCGAGCTCATCACCGCCGCCGCCCAGGCCGCGGCCGACCGGCTCGCGCACGACATCATCGCGTACGACGTCAGCGACGTGCTGTCGATCACCGACGCCTTCCTGCTCGCCTCGGCGCCCAACGACCGCCAGGTCAAGTCGATCGTCGACGAGATCGAGGAGCGCCTGCTCAAGGAGCTCGGCGCCAAGCCGGTGCGCCGCGAGGGCGACCGCGACGCCCGCTGGATCCTGCTCGACTACGTCGACATCGTCGTCCACGTCCAGCACAGCGAGGAGCGCGTCTTCTACGCGCTGGAGCGCCTGTGGAAGGACTGCCCCGAGATCGAGCTCCCCGAGGACGCCAAGCTCACCCTCGGCAAGGCCGAGGAGCACGCCAAGCTGCGTGAGGCGGCGGGCGACGACGAACTGGACGGTGATCTGTTCTGAGCGCGACCACCTCTGGCAAGTCCGGCAGGAAGATCGTCCTCTGGCGACACGGCCAGACCTCGTGGAACCTGGAGCGCCGCTTCCAGGGCTCCACGGACATCGAGCTGACCGAGGCGGGTGTGGCGCAGGCGCGCCGCTCCGCGCGGTTGCTCGCCTCGCTAAAGCCCGACGCCATCGTGGCCTCCGACCTCCGGCGCGCGTCCGACACGGCTGCCGAGCTCGCCGCCGTCACGGGGCTGCCGGTGACGCGGGACGCGGCGCTGCGCGAGACGTACGCGGGCGAGTGGCAGGGCCTCACGCACGAAGAGATCCTCAAGAAGTACGGCGAGCAGTACGCGGCGTGGAAGCGCGGCGAACCGGTCCGCCGTGGCGGCGGTGAGCTGGAGACCGAGGTCGCCGACCGCGCCGCGCCGGTGGTGCTGGAACACGCCGCCCGGCTGCCTCCGTCCGGCACGCTCGTCGTGGTCAGCCACGGCGGCACCATCCGTACGACGATCGGGCGCCTGCTCGGCCTGGACTCGTACAACTGGGAGGGCCTCGGCGGGCTCTCCAACTGCTGCTGGTCCGTCCTCGGCGAGGGCGCGCGCGGCTGGCGGTTGCTGGAGCACAACGCCGGCACGCTGCCGGAACCGGTGCTCGGCGACGACGACTGAGCGACCTTCCGCCGCTCCCCGGCGGGGCCGCCAGCCGGATTTCACTTTCCGGCTGGTCGCAGGCTAGAGTTCTTCTTGTTCGCAGCGCAGAACACCGGAGACGGGGGAGCGCCGCGGAGAGCGGGGCTATAGCTCAGTTGGTAGAGCGCCTGCATGGCATGCAGGAGGTCAGGAGTTCAATTCTCCTTAGCTCCACAATCAGGATCCCGTCCCCAATGGGGGGCGGGATCCTTGTTTTTGTACCCTTTGCGTTTGCTGACCTGGCCCGCACCGGCATGGCAGAATCGGGACCGCCGGAGGGGGAGACGACGGCCCGACGCGGGAGGGAGTCGCTGACGGATGGGTGCACACCGGCGCCGGTGCGACTGGTGCAACAACGGCACGCCGATTGTGCGGGACATGGACCCGGTCAACCCCGACTACCAGTACTGGTGCGAGGAATGCGCGCGGGCGCTGATCATAAAAGGCGACCCGATCGAGACGTACCGTGAGCTGGAAGGGGAGCCGATCTACGGCCGGCTGCTCGACGAGCACTGCACGCTCAAGCGGTTCTATCAGTTCGCGAGAGCGTGACAAATTGGATTAAATCGGACATGGCCCGTGATCGGTGGAAACTGATTTTTGGACCGGGGCCATGACCGTGTAATGTTTGGGACGTCGCCAAGGGGAACCGGACAGGGAAGCCGAAGCGGCAAGCGCAACAAGGGGCTATAGCTCAGTTGGTAGAGCGCCTGCATGGCATGCAGGAGGTCAGGAGTTCAATTCTCCTTAGCTCCACAGTGAAGAAGCGGGCCACCCGGATCGGGTGGCCCGCTTCTCGTTGTGTCCGGGTGCCGGAACGGCTGAGCGTCCGTAGGGGCCGCTGCGGTACCCTGACGCCATGCGTGCCGTACGCCTTCTGCTTACCGAGCCGCGCTGATCAGTGCCGACCCTTCGAGTGGTCGGACCCGGCGCGGCGTCCCCTCCTGTGCGAGGGGTTTTTTCGTTTGGGCAGGCAGAGACGGCAGAGACGATCGATGGAGCTTCAGGAATCATGAGCGAGACGAACACCCCGGCCCCCGAGGCGGCCGAGGCGCACCGTTACACGGCTGCCATGGCCGCCGACATCGAGGCACGCTGGCAGGACGTATGGGACGCGCAGGGCACGTACGAGGCCCCGAACCCGACCGGTGACATGGCCGGGGACCCCGCGGTGGTCGCACGGCCCAAGAAGTTCATCATGGACATGTTCCCGTACCCCTCCGGTGCGGGCCTGCACGTCGGACACCCCCTCGGGTACATCGCCACCGATGTCTTCGCCCGCCACCAGCGGATGACCGGCCACAACGTCCTGCACACCCTGGGCTTCGACGCCTTCGGCCTGCCCGCCGAGCAGTACGCGGTGCAGACCGGCACGCACCCGCGCGTCTCGACCGAGGCGAACATCGAGAACATGAAGGTCCAGCTGCGCCGGCTGGGCCTGGGCCACGACAAGCGGCGGTCGTTCGCCACGATCGACCCGGACTACTACAAGTGGACCCAGTGGATCTTCCTGCAGATCTACAACTCCTGGTACGACGCCGAAGCGGAGAAGGCCCGGCCGATCACCGAGCTGGTCGCCGCCTTCGAGGACGGCTCCCGTGAGGTCCCCGGCGGCCGCGGCTGGGCCGGCCTGACCGCGGCCGAGCGCGCCGACGTGCTCAACGAGTACCGCCTGGCCTACTCCTCGGACGCGCCGGTCAACTGGTGCCCCGGGCTGGGCACCGTACTGGCCAATGAGGAGGTCACCGCGGACGGCCGGTCCGAGCGCGGCAACTTCCCCGTCTTCAAGTCCCGCCTGAGCCAGTGGAACATGCGGATCACCGCCTACGCCGACCGGCTGATCGACGACCTGGACGCGCTGGACTGGCCCGAGGCCATCAAGCTGCAGCAGCGCAACTGGATCGGCCGCAGCGAGGGCGCGCGCGTCGACTTCGCGCTGGGCGACGAGGCCATCACCGTCTTCACCACCCGCCCGGACACCCTGTTCGGCGCCACCTACATGGTGCTGGCGCCCGAGCACCCGCTGGTCGAGAAGTTCATCCCGACCGCCTGGCCCGAGGGCACCCACGACATCTGGACCGGCGGGCACGCCACGCCGGCCGAGGCCGTCAGCGCGTACCGCAAGCAGGCCGCCTCGAAGTCGGACGTCGAGCGGCAGGCCGAGGCCAAGGACAAGACCGGTGTCTTCACCGGCGAGTACGCGATCAACCCGGTCAGCGGAGACAAGGTCCCGGTCTTCATCGCCGACTACGTGCTGATGGGCTACGGCACCGGCGCGATCATGGCGGTACCGGCGCACGACGGCCGCGACTTCGAGTTCGCGCGCGCCTTCGAGCTGCCGATGCGCTGCGTCGTGGAGCCGTCGGACGGTCGCGGCACCGACCCGGCCGAGTGGGACGACGCCTTCGTCTCCCACGACGCGAAGCTGGTCAACTCGACGGGTGAGGGCATCGCGCTGGACGGCCTGGGCGTCGTCGAGGCCAAGGCCGCCATCACCGACTGGCTGGCCGAGCGCGGCATCGGCGAGGGGACGGTCAACTTCCGGCTCCGCGACTGGCTGTTCAGCCGCCAGCGGTACTGGGGCGAGCCCTTCCCGATCGTCTACGACGAGGACGGCGTCGCGCACCCGCTGCCCGAGTCGATGCTGCCCCTGGAGCTGCCGGAGGTCGAGGACTACTCGCCGCGCACCTTCGAGCCGGACGACGCGACCTCCAAGCCGGAGACCCCGCTGTCGCGCAACGGCGCGTGGGTGAACGTCGAGCTGGACCTGGGCGACGGCCGCGGCGTGCGCTCCTTCCGCCGCGAGACCAACACCATGCCGAACTGGGCCGGTTCCTGCTGGTACGAGCTGCGCTACCTGGACCCGCACAACGCGTCGGCCCTGGTGGACCCGGAGATCGAGCAGTACTGGATGGGTCCGCGCGACGGCGCGCCGCACGGCGGTGTCGACCTGTACGTGGGTGGCGCCGAGCACGCGGTGCTGCACCTGCTGTACGCCCGCTTCTGGTCAAAGGTGCTGTTCGACCTGGGCCACGTCTCCTCGGCGGAGCCGTTCCACAGGCTCTTCAACCAGGGCATGATCCAGGCGTACGCGTACACCGACGCACGCGGTGTCTACGTGCCCGCGGCCGAGGTGGAGGAGCGCGACGGCGGCTACTTCTACCAGGACCAGCCGGTCAAGCGTGAGCACGGCAAGATGGGCAAGTCCCTGAAGAACGCCGTCACGCCGGACGAGATCTGCGAGGAGTACGGCGCGGACACTCTGCGCCTGTACGAGATGGCGATGGGCCCGCTGGACGTCTCCCGTCCGTGGGACACCCGGGCCGTGGTCGGCCAGTACCGACTGCTGCAGCGCCTGTGGCGCAACATCGTGGACGAGGAGACGGGCGCGGTGACGGTCGTCGACGCCGAGCCCGCCGAGGACACGCTGCGCGCGCTGCACAAGGCGATCGACGGGGCCGGCTCGGACCTGACCGGGCTGCGCTTCAACACCGCCATCGCGAAGATCACCGAGCTGAACAACGCCCTGACGAAGGCCGGCCGGCCGCTGGAGCGCTCGGTCGCCGAGGCCCTGGTGCTGCTGGTCGCTCCGCTGGCCCCGCACATCGCGGAGGAGCTGTGGCACCGCCTGGGCCACAGCGAGTCGGTGGTCCACCAGGACTTCCCGGTCGCCGACCCGGCGTACGTCGTGGACGAGAGCGTGACGTGCGTGGTGCAGGTCAAGGGCAAGGTCAAGGCGCGGCTGGAGGTGTCGCCGACGATCTCGGATGCGGAGCTGGAGCAGCTGGCCGTGACCGATGAGGGCGTCGTGGCGGCGCTGGGCGGCGCGGAGATCCGCAAGGTGATCGTGCGCGCGCCGAAGCTGGTGAACATCGTCATCTGAGGGCGTCCCCGCATAGGGGGCATCCCGTACGGGCAGGTTGGGGGTTCGATTGGAACCCCCAACCTGCCCGTTGCGTTTACCGTGGAGGGGACGGAAAAGAGCCGTCGGGTACTGGGGAAGGGACGCTCATGGAGGCCGCGTTGATCATCTTCGCGCTGATGGTGCTTTTCACCTTCCTGGGGTTGGGTGTGTACGCGACCGTCAAGGTGGTGCAGGCGACCAAGCGCGGTGTGGACCGGACCATCACACAGGCGCGGCGGACCGTCGAGGACACCACCCTGCGCGCCAAGAGCTTCGGCCAGGTCGGGGTCACGGGAGCGCTGGCGCAGCTGCGGCTCGACCTGCGGACCTCGATGCGGTCCACGCAGCAGGCGCTGCAGGACGGGGTCCGTGCGGACGCCTCGCTGCAGGAGTCGATCGTGCTGTTCGAGCGGCTGAGCGCGCACGGGCGCGAGCTCGACGACGAGCTGAAGCGGCTGGAGCAGGACCCGGACCGCGGGCGGATCGCGGAGCGCCTGCCGGACCTGCGCGAGCGGACGGCCAAGATCAAGCAGGCCGCGGACTCGCTGCGGTGGGCCGCGCGGGACCGGGCCCAGCGCTTCGCGGAGGACGACCTGTCCACGCTGTCGGCGCAGATCGAGGTCGAGTCCGACGCGCTGCGGGACTGGTCGCGCGAGCCGGTGGACGATCTCGCGGCGGCGGCCGCGGCATGGGACGCGGCGCAGGCGAACGGGGCCGCGGCGGGTCCGGTCGGCGGTGCGAACCCGGGCGCGACCCCGAGTGCGGCTCCGGGTGCGACGGCGGGCGGATGGGGCGCGGAGCCGCCGCAGGCGGCCCTGAACCCGGCCGCTCCGGCGCCGCAGTACCCCTGGCAGAAGACGCGCCGGCCGGAGAGCACGACCTGAGACGGGCCGATCGCGCAGCCAGGGCTGCTCAGGCTGCTGGGGTTGACCGGGCCGACAGGGATGACTTGGCTGACCGGGCCCGACAGGGATGAGCAGGTCGGCCGGGCGGGACCTGCGGGGCTCGTACCGTAGGCTCGCGCCGCCGCCCGGAGCGCGGCCGACGCTCGTGTCATGGGCCCAGGCTGCAGTCCTGCCCCCACTGGCGGTAACCTCCGGCTCATGTCCCGCCATGTCGCCATCGTCACCGATTCCACGGCCTACCTGCCCCGACCGGCCATGGCGCGGCACGGAATCACCTCCGTCCCGCTCACCGTCGTACTCGGCGGCGAGGCGCTGGTGGAGGGCACCGAGATCTCGGCGCGCAGCCTGGCCCTGGCCCTGCAGAAGCGCCGCTCCGTCACCACGTCGCGCCCCAGCACGGAGGAGTTCGTCCGGGCCTACCGGGCGGCGGCGGACGCGGGAGCGACCGGCATCGTGAGCCTGCACCTGTCCGCCGAGTTCTCCGGCACCTACGACGCCGCCGTGGTGGCGGCGAGGACCGCTCCGGTGCCCGTCCGTGTCCTGGACACCGGCATGGTCGCGATGGCCCTCGGCTTCTGCGCGCTGGCCGCCGCCGAGGTGGCCGAGGCGGGCGGTTCCGTGGACGAGGCGGTGGCGGCCGCCGAGAAGCGGGCGGCGGCCATGTCCGCGTACTTCTACGTCGACACCCTCGACTACCTCCGCCGCGGCGGCCGGATCGGAGCCGCGCAGGCCCTCCTCGGCTCGGCCCTGGCGGTGAAGCCCCTGCTGACGCTGGACGGCGGACGGATCGAGATGCTGGAGAAGGTCCGCACGTCCTCCAAGGCCATCGCGCGCCTGGAGGAGCTGGCCGTCGAGCGCGCCGGGTCCGCGAGCGTGGACGTGGCGGTGCACCACCTGGCTGCTCCGGAGCGGGCGGAGAAGCTCGCCGAGCGGCTCCGCGAGCGCATCCCGGGCCTGGTCGAGCTGCACGTCAGCGAAGTCGGGGCGGTGATCGGGGCGCACACGGGCCCCGGGTTGCTGGCGGCGGTCGTCTCGCCCCGCTGATCACCGGAACGAGTGGCCCGGTTATCCACAACGATCTTTTTTTCCACCGGAATTGAGTGTTCCGAACGGGGGTCGGGATCGGCCCCTACGGTCGTGGCATGACTCTTCGAACGCGTGCTTCGTATCCGTCGGGCGCCACCAGTGGCCCGGGCCGTCCCCGACTCTCCGACAGCCGACTGCGGCACCGGCGCACGGCCCGCCGTGGCCGGCCGGTCCCTCATCCCGAGCCGGGTGCGGTGCGCCGGCGGGCCGAGGCCCTGCTCGGCGGCAGCAGCCCGCCCCGGGCTCCGGCCGAGGCGCCTCCCGGGGTCCCGTCCGAGGCACCGTCCGAGGCACCGCCCGAGGCTCTGGGCCGGGCGCCGTCCGGGGTACCGGCCTCCGCTTCGTCCGGGGTATCGGCGTGGGTATCGGCTTCGGCCGGGGCCTCGGTTGCGGCCGGGGCGGATCCGCGGGTACCGGCCGTTGAGGCGTCCGGGTTGTCCCCGGGGGCCGCGCGGAGGCTGGCCGTGCGGGAGCGGCTGCCGCTGTGGCTGCAGGACCGGTGCGAGGTACGGCCGCGCACGGTGGCCGCTGTCGCCGTGGTGCTGGTCGCCGCCGTCGGCTTCGCCGGGCAGCAGTTCTGGTGGTCCCGGCCACGGGCGGTGACCGCACCCGCGGTGGTGGCCCCGGGGGCGGTGCCCGCAGCGGCCGCTGCGCCCGCGCCCGCTCCGGCCGGACCCGGCGGCGCCGCGCGGATCGTCGTCGACATCAGCGGCAAGGTCCGGGACCCGGGGGTACGGCGGCTGCCCGCCGGCTCGCGGGTGGAGGACGCGCTGGCCGCCGCCGGGGGAGTGCGTCCGGGCGCCGACACCACCGGGCTGAACCGGGCCCGCGTGCTGGTGGACGGCGAGCAGGTGGTGGTCGGCATCCCGGCGCAGCTGCCACCGGGAGCGCCGGGCGTCGGACCGGGTACCGGCCCGCTCAGCCTGGGCTCGGCCACGGTCGCCCAGCTGGACGGGCTGCCGGGGGTCGGGCCGGTGCTGGCCCAGCACATCGTCGACTTCCGGACGGCCCGCGGCGGTTTCCGCTCCGTGGAGGAGCTGCGCCAGGTCGACGGCATCGGGGAGCGGCGGTTCGCCGACCTGCGTGCGCTGGTGCGGCCGTGAACGGCCCGGAGGGCACGGGCCCGGTGGACCTGCGCCTCGCGGTGCCCGCCGTGTCCGCCTGGGCAGCCGCCGCCCTCGCCCTGGACGCGCCCCTCGGGCGGACGGCCCTCGGGGTGGGGCTGGGGGTGGCCTGCGCGGGCCTGCTGATGCTGTGCGGGTGCCGGCGTCCGGGACGGCTCTGGCGGCTCGCCCCGGCCGCGGCGGCGGCCCTGCTGTGTGCGTCCGCCGGGGCCGGGGTGGCGGGGCTCCAGCGGGCCGAGGCGCGGGCCGGACCGGTGGCCGGGCTGGCGCGGGAGCACGCCCGTGTGCTGGCGGAGCTCACCGTGGGCTCCGACCCGAGGGCCGCCCGGAAGGGGAGCGGACCACCGGTGGTGGTGCTGGACGCGGTGGTGACCCGGGTGACCGGGCCCGACGGGGCGAGCACCCGGGTCGAGACCCCGGTGCGGGTGCTGGCCGGGCACGCGGAATGGGCCCGGCTGCAGCCCTCCACCCGGCTGGTGGTCGTCGCCCGGCTGGCCCCGGCGCGGGGCGGGGAGCGGGCCGTGGCGCTGCTCCGGCCGGCCGGTGACACCCCGCCCCGGGTGACCGGCGGCCCGGACACCGTCCAGCGGTTCGCGGGGCGGCTGCGGGCCGGGCTGCGCGAAGCCACCGAGGGGCTCGCACCGGATGCCCGGGCCCTGCTGCCGGGACTGGTCGTCGGCGACACGTCCAGGGTTCCGCCCGATCTGCACGAGGCCTTCCGGGCCACCGACCTGCTGCACCTGCTGGCCGTCTCCGGGTCGAACCTGACCGTGGTGCTGTTCCTGCTCATCGGACCCCCGGCGAGCGCGCAGCAGGCCGAACGGCGCGGGCTGGCACCCCGGCTCGGGCTCTCGCTGCGGGTCACCGCGCTGTGCGGTGCGGCCCTGACGCTGGCGTTCGTCGTGGTGTGCCGGCCGGAGCCGAGCGTGCTGCGGGCCGCGGCCTGCGGGGCGGTCACCCTGCTGGCCATCGCCACCGGGCGGCGCAGGTCCCTGATCCCTGCGCTGGGCGCCGCCGTACTGCTGCTGGTGCTCATCGACCCCTGGCTGGCCCGCAGCCACGGGTTCCTGCTCTCCGTGCTGGCCACCGGGGCCCTGCTCACCCTCGCGCCGCGGTGGAGCGCGGCCCTGCGGCGCCGTGGGGCGCGGCCCCGGCTCGCCGAGGCCCTGGGGGCCGCCGCGGCCGCCCAGGCCGTCTGCGCGCCCGTGGTGGCCGTCCTCGCCGCCCGGGTCAGCCTGGTGGCGGTGCCGTGCAACCTGCTGGCCGAGCTCGCGGCCGCTCCGGCCACGGTTCTCGGCTTCGCCGCGCTCGCGGCGGCTCCGGTGTGGATGCCCGCCGCGGAGGTACTGGCCCGGTGCGCGGGCGTGCCGGCCGGCTGGATCGCGGGCGTGGCCCGGGCCGGGGCACGGTTTCCGGGTGCGGAGGTGCCCTGGCCGGGCGGGCTCACCGGGGGCGTACTGCTGGCCGCCGTCACCCTGGCCGTCGTGGCGATCGCCGGTGTCCGCTTCCGCGGGCGCGGGTGGCTCTGCTCGGCGCTGGCGGTGCTGCTGCTCCTGGCCGTACTGCGGCCGCCGCAGCTCGCCCGTACGCTCACCGGCTGGCCTCCACCCGACTGGAGCTATGTCCAGTGCGCCGTGGGGCAGGGGGACGCCGCCGTCCTCTCCGTCGGGCCGGGGGAGGCCCTGGTGGTCGACGCCGGACCGGATCCCGGCCCCGTCGACGAGTGCCTGCGCACCCTGGGCGTGCACCGGGTGCCGCTGCTCCTGCTGTCGCATTTTCACGCCGACCATGTAGGTGGCCTGTCGGGGGTGCTGCGGGGCCGGTCCGTAGGTGTGATCCAGGCCACCGCACTGGAAGAGCCGCCGGGGCAGGCCGAGTTCGTCCGGCGTACCGCGGCGTCCGCGGGTGTGCCGATTGTCACTGCGGTGCAGGGGGAGCGGCGACGGGCCGGGGCGTTCGAGTGGCAAGTGCTCTGGCCGCCGCCGGCCGGCCCGCCGCCCGAGGGGCCCAACGATGCGAGTGTCGCGCTGCTGGTGCGCGGCGCGGGCCTGACCCTGCTCCTGCTCGGCGATCTCGAACCGCCCGCGCAGCAAGCCCTGTTGAGGGAGCATCCACAGCTCGGTCCGGTGGACGTGCTCAAGGTCGCCCACCACGGCTCCGCGCATCAGGACCCGGAGCTGTATGCACGGCTCCGGCCGCGACTCGCCCTCGTTCCCGTCGGCGTGGGCAACCGCTACGGACACCCCGCGCCGGGTACGCTCGCCCGGCTGCGGGAGATGGGGGCGACCGTGCTGCGCACCGATATCGACGGCTCGATCGCCGTCAGCGGTGCCGGAGTTGGGCTACAGGCATTTCCGGCCAACCGGCGGCGGAAACGGCGCGGTCATACCGGGCGCGACCGCTCTGTTTGCCCGCAACCCGACAGCATGATCGAATTCGTTTTCGCCAGAACGGTCCAAGTCCACACAGCACGGGGGTGCATCAGCCATGTTCGGTCGCAGACGGGGGATGGAGACGGTCGGGACGGCCGGGAGCTCCAGCCCGTCCACATCCGCGACACTGACGTTGCCGCCGACGGCGCGTCTGCTCAGCTGCCGGGTCCTCGACACCGTCCATCGCCCGCTCCGGCAGGCCGTGTTCGAGGTGACCGACCCGATCGGGCGCCGCGTCGTCAGCGGCGAGACCGACCCGTACGGCGGGTTCACCGCAGCCGTACCGGAGGGGGAGTACCGGCTCTCGGTGACCGCCGAGGGGTACGCGCCGTTCCACGGCGTGACGATCGTGGGGGACCCGGCGCAGCCCGGCACCGCGGAGATCATCCTGGACGCGGTCGAGCCGCCGCTGCTGCCGCAGCCCGGCCACTGGGAGCTCGATCCGACGCACTCGACGGTCGGCTTCACGGCCCACCACATCGGCCTGGCCAGGATCCGCGGCCGGTTCAGCACCTTCGCCGGGGCGGTGCGCATCGCCGAGCGCATGGAGGACTCCTCCATGCACGTGATCATCGACGCGGCGAGCATCGACACCGGGCTGCGGCTGCGCGACGACCACCTGAGGTCGGCGGACTTCCTGGACGCGGTCCGCCACCCCACGGTGGAGTTCTACAGCGAGCGGTTCATCCACCGCAGCGGCAGCCGCTGGACCGTCGCCGGCGCGCTCACCCTGCACGGCGTGAGCCGGTCGGTGACCCTGGACACCCAGTACCTGGGTCTGGGCACCGGTATGGAGGGCGAACTGCGGACGGCCTGCCGGGCCACCGCCGAGCTGCACCGTGAGGACTTCACCCTCAACTGGCAGTCGATACTGGCGCACGGCATCGCGGCGATCGGTTCGAGCGTGGAAGTGACGCTGGACGTCCAGGCCGTGCGCAAGGCCTGACGGGCGGGCCCCTACGGGGCTTCCAGCCAGCCTTCGTACTCGGCGGCGAGGTCGTCGAGCGAGGCGGCGTCGATCCGTTCCCGCGGGTCCTCGACGACCACCAGCCACTGGGCGTCCTCGGCGTCGTCCTCTCCGGCCAGTGCGTCGCGGACCAACTGCGGTTCCTCCGGGAGGCCGAAGCGGTCGACGGCCTCCCGGGCCACCTCCTCGGCGGCGTCGCGGTCGGGCAGGACGAGTACATGTCGCACATTCACGCGACCATTCTCGGGCACGCGGGGCGGAGGGCCGTCAGTGCGGCGTGGGATGCTGGAGCCGATGGCCACCAGGAAGAACTCCACCGACGATCTGCTCGCCCCGCTCACCCTCGCGGTGGGGCAGGAGGAGCTGCTGCTCGACCGCGCCGTGCGCGAGGTGGTCACGGCCGCCCGCGCCGTCGACGCCGACACGGACGTCCGCGACCTCGCCTCCGAGCAGCTCCAGCCCGGCACGCTCGCCGAGCTGACGAGCCCCTCGCTCTTCTCCGAGCGCAAGGTGCTGGTCGTACGCAACGCGCAGGACCTGTCCGCGGACTCCGTCAAGGAGGTCAAGGCCTACCTCGCCGCGCCCTACGAGGAGATCATCCTGGTCCTCCTCCACGCGGGCGGGGCCAAGGGCAAGAGCCTGCTGGACGCGGCGCGCAAGGCGGGCGCGCGGGAGATCGCCTGCCCGAAGATGACCAAGGCGGCCGACCGGCTGTCCTTCGTGCGGGGCGAATTCCGCACGCTGGGCCGGTCGGCGACCCCGGAGGCCTGCCAGAACCTGGTGGACGCGATCGGCAGTGACCTGCGGGAGCTGGCCAGCGCGGCCGCGCAGCTGTGCGCCGACGTCGAGGGCACCATCGACGAGGCCGTCGTCGCCCGCTACTACACCGGCCGGGCCGAGGCCTCCAGCTTCACGGTCGCCGACCGGGCGGTCGAGGGGCGCGCGGCCGAGGCCCTGGAAGCCCTGCGCTGGTCCCTGTCCACCGGGGTGGCGCCGGTCCTGATCACCAGCGCCCTGGCCCAGGCGGTCCGCGCGATCGGCAAGCTCGCCTCGGCCCCGCGCGGAGCCCGCCCCGGCGACCTCGCCCGGGACCTGGGGATGCCCCCCTGGAAGATCGACCGGGTCCGCCAGCAGATGCGCGGCTGGTCGGCGGACGGGGTCTCGGACGCCTTGCGCGCCGTGGCCGCCGCCGACGCCGGGGTCAAGGGCGGCGGCGACGACCCCGAGTACGCCCTGGAGAAGGCAGTCGTGGCCGTGGCCCGCGCGGCCCGCCCCCAGCGCCGGTAGGGGTGTGTCCGGTGGGATCTTCCGTATGAGCGTGGACGCCGACCACTGGGAGCGTTGGGTCGCGAGGTTGTCGGCCGTCCTCGCCGCCGATGCTCCCGACCTGCTGGCCTGGGCCGGCGAGCACCGGGTGAAGAGCGTCGCCCTCGCCGATGACGTCGACTTCGTTTGCCACCTGGCCGAAGGGATGGCGCAGCGAGGGAGCCTCGCGCCCGAAGCGGCGCGGGACCTCCGGGCCATCGGCCGGATCCTCGCCGACCCGGACGTTCTCCCCCGCGTCGGTCTGTGGACCGACGCGCCGGCCGCCGAGGAGGCGTGGAGCGAGGTGCGCACCCTGGCCCGCCGGATCCTCGTCGCCCGCGAGGGCGACCGGCGCCGGCCCCTGCCGGGCCGCGTACCGCCTCAGCACCTCTACGACTGACCGCGCCCGGTGCGTCCTGGTCCGGGGCCTTGGTCCTCTTCCGGGTCCTCGTCCGGGCCGCCTCGGAGCGGTTCGCGCGGGCGCCGGGCAGCACGAAGGCCCCGGTCACCGCCCTGGGGAGGGAGGAGGCCGGGGCCTTCGGGTTACTTCTGGATTGCTCCGCACCCGCGTGGCGAACGCTTCGTGTGCGGAGCGGGGTGCCGGTCAGGAGTGGGAGAGAGGGCCCACTGGGTCCTTCCCGGCGATCACATCAGGAGCTCAGCCCTGCAGGGAGGCAACCTTGGTGGCCAGCGCCGACTTCTTGTTGGCGGCGGCGTTCTTGTGGATGACACCCTTCGAGACAGCCTTGTCGAGCGCACGCGCGGCAGCGCGAGAAGCCACGGTGGCCTTCTCGGCGTCACCGGCGACGACGGCCTCGCGGGCCTTGCGGATCGCGGTCTTGAGCGAGGACTTGACGGCCTTGTTGCGCAGGCGCGCCTTCTCGTTCGTCTTGTTCCGCTTGATCTGGGACTTGATGTTCGCCACGAAAGAGCCTTTTCAGGTTCAGAGTTTGATCTTCGGATTGTGTCCCTCCCCCAGACTCGGTCCGGGGGGACCCCCGACTGAGAGGGCGTACGAGACACAGCTGCCCAGGCTACCAGGCACGCTGCGGGCGGCCCAAACCGATCGCACTGCCCCGTCCATGGGACCATGGGAGTCTGCGTACAGATCCGACATCGCGCCGCCGAGAGCGACGGGAGCCGGACTTTCGCTCCGACCGACGCTCCGCAAACGCTTCCGACTGCGACCGAGAATCAGGACACTGCGTGCCCGCGATCCCCAGCCACGTGCCCGAGCCGAGCCGTACCGACCCGGCGCTGATCCGCAACTTCTGCATCATCGCGCACATCGACCACGGCAAGTCGACCCTTGCCGACCGGATGCTTCAGCTCACCGGTGTGGTCGACCAGCGGCAGATGCGCGCCCAGTACCTCGACCGCATGGACATCGAGCGTGAGCGCGGCATCACGATCAAGTCCCAGGCGGTCCGGCTGCCCTGGGCCCCCACCACGGGCGAGGGTCAGGGCAACACCCACATCCTCAACATGATCGACACCCCCGGGCACGTCGACTTCACCTACGAGGTCTCGCGCTCCCTCGCCGCGTGCGAGGGCACCGTCCTCCTCGTGGACGCGGCTCAGGGCATCGAGGCCCAGACCCTCGCCAACCTGTACCTGGCGATGGAGAAGGACCTCGCGATCGTCCCGGTCCTGAACAAGATCGACCTGCCGGCCGCCCAGCCGGAGAAGTTCGCCGAGGAGCTGGCGAACCTGGTCGGCTGCCAGCCGGAGGACGTGCTGCGGGTCTCGGCGAAGACCGGTCTCGGCGTGGACGTGCTGCTCGACAAGATCGTCGCCACGGTCCCGGCCCCGGTCGGCCCCAAGGACGCCCCGGCCCGCGCGATGATCTTCGACTCGGTCTACGACTCGTACCGCGGTGTCGTGACCTACGTCCGTGTCGTCGACGGCCAGCTCAACAAGCGCGAGCGCATCCGGATGATGTCGACCGGCGCCACCCACGAGCTGCTGGAGATCGGTGTCTCCTCCCCTGAGATGACCCCGGCCGACGGCATCGGCGTCGGCGAGGTGGGCTACATCATCACCGGCGTGAAGGACGTCCGTCAGTCCAAGGTCGGTGACACCATCACCAGCCTGCACAACGGCGCGACCGAGGCCCTCGGCGGCTACAAGGACCCGCGTCCGATGGTCTTCTCCGGCCTCTACCCGCTCGACGGCTCGGACTACCCGGACCTGCGCGAGGCCCTGGACAAGCTGCAGCTCAACGACGCCGCGCTGGTCTACGAGCCGGAGACCTCGGCGGCGCTCGGCTTCGGCTTCCGCGTCGGCTTCCTCGGCCTGCTCCACCTCGACGTGGTGCGCGAGCGCCTGGAGCGCGAGTTCGGTCTCGACCTGATCGCCACCGCGCCGAACGTGGTCTACCGGGTCGTCATGGAAGACGGCAAGGAAGTCTCCGTCACCAACCCGAGCGAGTTCCCCGAGGGCAAGATCTCGGACGTGTTCGAGCCGGTCGTCCGGGCCACCCTGCTCGCGCCCTCCGAGTTCATCGGCGCGATCATGGAGCTCTGCCAACAGCGCCGCGGCACCCTCCTCGGCATGGACTACCTCTCCGAGGACCGGGTCGAGATCCGCTACACGCTCCCGCTCGCGGAGATCGTCTTCGACTTCTTCGACCAGCTGAAGTCCAAGACGCGTGGCTATGCCTCCCTGGACTACGAGCCCACCGGCGAGCAGTCCGGCAGCCTGGTCAAGGTCGACATCCTGCTGCACGGGGACAAGGTCGACGCCTTCTCCGCCGTCTGCCACAAGGACGCCGCCTACGCCTACGGCGTGCGCCTGGTCGCCAAGCTGCGCGAGCTCATTCCGCGGCAGGCCTTCGAGATCCCGATCCAGGCGGCCGTCGGCTCCCGCGTCATCGCCCGCGAGACCATCCGCGCCATCCGCAAGGACGTCCTCGCCAAGTGCTACGGCGGTGACATCTCCCGTAAGCGGAAGCTGCTGGAGAAGCAGAAGGAAGGCAAGAAGCGGATGAAGATGGTCGGCTCCGTGGAGGTCCCGCAGGAGGCTTTCATCGCCGTCCTCTCCAGTGACGAGTCCGGCGGCAAGAAGAAGTAGTAGTCCCGCCGTCACCCGACGCGAGCAGGCCCCCGCACTCCGGTGCGGGGGCCTGTTTCGTTATGAAGCGGCCGCTCGCGGGCTCTTACGCGCACGCCGGAGGCGCTCTAGTCTGATCACTGCTCGACGGTTACTCGCCAGTTTAAAAAGTCAACGGCTGCAAACCCGCCAGTCCCCAAGCGCCCCCAGCGCCCCACGCCCACGCACGCAGCGTGGAACGGTCCGGAGGATGTCGTGAGCGACACACAGACCTATCTCGAGAACCGCCCGCCCACCGTGGCGGTGCTCTTCCTTGAGCGCGTCGCCGCGACGCCGAACGACGAGGCCTACCGGTACCCGGTGCCCGCGGCCGGCGGCTCGGGCGGCCCCGACGACTGGAAATCACTCAGCTGGGGCCAGGCGGCCGAGCGGGTATTCGCCATCGCGGCCGGACTGATCTCCCTCGGCCTGGAGACGGAGCAGCGCGTCGCGCTCGCCTCCGAGACCCGGGTCGACTGGATCCTCTCCGACCTCGGAGTGATGTGCGCCGGTGGCGCGGTCACCACGATCTACCCCAGCACCAACGCGGACGAGTCGGCCTTCATCCTCTCCGACTCCGACAGCCGGGTGCTCATCGCCGAGAACGCCAAGCAGCTGGCGAAGGCGCGCGAGCGCCGCGCCGACCTGCCGAACCTCGAGCACGTCGTGGTCCTCGACGCCGCCGACGCGGTCGCGGCCGAAGGTGACCCCGAGGGCTGGGTGCTCTCCCTCGCCGAGCTGGAGACGCGCGGCAAGGAGTACCTCGCCAAGCACCCCGAGGCGGTCAACGAGCGGATCGCGGCCATCACCTCCGACCAGCTCGCGACCCTCATCTACACCTCCGGGACGACCGGCCGCCCCAAGGGGGTCCGGCTGCCGCACGACAACTGGTCGTACCTGGCCAAGGCCATGACGGCCACCGGGCTGATCGGCAAGGACGACGTCCAGTACCTGTGGCTGCCGCTGGCCCACGTCTTCGGCAAGGTGCTGACCTCCGGGCAGATCGAGGCGGGCCACGTCACCGCGGTCGACGGCCGGATCGACAAGATCATCGAGAACCTGCCGGTCGTGCAGCCGACGTACATGGCCGCCGTCCCGCGCATCTTCGAGAAGGTCTACAACGGCGTGGCCGCCAAGGCACGGGCCGCCGGCGGCGCCAAGTACAAGATCTTCCAGTGGTCGGCGGGCGTCGCCCGCGAGTACGCCAAGGTCACGCAGGACAACTTCCGCCGCACCGGACAGGCGACCGCGCCCTTCGGCCTCACCACCAAGCACAAGATCGCCGACGCGCTCGTCTACTCCAAGCTCCGCGAGGCCTTCGGCGGCAATCTGCGCGCCGCCGTCTCCGGCGCCTCCGCCCTGGCCCCCGAGATCGGCTTCTTCTTCTCCGGCGCCGGCGTGCACATCCTGGAGGGCTACGGCCTGACCGAATCCAGCGCCGCCTCCTTCGTCAACCCGGGCGAGGCCTACCGCACCGGCACGGTCGGCAAGCCGCTCCCCGGCACCGAGGTCCGCATCGCCGACGACGGCGAGGTGCTGCTCCGCGGCCCCGGCATCATGCAGGGCTACCACGGGCAGCCGGACAAGACGGCCGAGGTCCTGGAGTCCGACGGCTGGCTGCACACGGGCGACATCGGCGAGCTGTCGGCCGACGGCTACCTGCGCATCACCGACCGCAAGAAGGACCTGATCAAGACCTCGGGCGGCAAGTACGTCGCCCCGGCCGAGGTCGAGGGCCAGTTCAAGGCGATCTGCCCCTACGTGTCGACGATCGTCGTGCACGGCGCGGACCGTAACTTCTGCTCCGCCCTCATCGCCCTCGACGAGCCGTCCATCCTGACCTGGGCCGCTGACAACGGGCTGGAGGGCAAGACGTACGGACAGGTCCTGGCCGCGCCGGAGACCAACCGCCTCATCGAGACCTACGTGCAGACCCTCAACGAGGGGCTGCAGCGCTGGCAGACGGTCAAGAAGTTCCGGCTGCTGCCGCGCGACCTCGACGTCGAGCACGGCGACCTCACGCCCAGCCTCAAGCTGAAGCGTCCGGTGGTCGAGCGTGAGTTCAAGCACCTGATCGAGGAGATGTACGAGGGGTCCCGAGAGGCGTAGCGCCTGCCGCGGGCCCGGCGGGGCGGGGTGAGGCGGGGCGTTGGACCGCCCCGCCTCACCCCCCTTTCCGGTGCTCCGCCCCCGGATCCCGCCTCTCGGACGCCGGCGCGGCCTTTCCGGTACGGGATGATGGGGGTATGCCTTCCGCACTCCCCGACGGTGAACCCATGCCCGAAGACGGCGCGCTGCCGTCGCATGCCCTGGCGGGCGTGGGGGAGCGGCCGCTCGGTTTCTACCTGCACGTCCCCTACTGCGCCACGCGCTGCGGGTACTGCGACTTCAACACCTACACGGCCACCGAGCTGCGGGGCACCGGCGGTGTGCTCGCCTCCCGGGAGAACTACGCCGACACCCTGATCGACGAGGTCAGGCTCGCCCGCAAGGTGCTCGGCGACGACCCGCGCCAGGTCCGGACCGTCTTCGTCGGCGGCGGCACGCCCACCCTGCTGCCCGCCGCCGACCTCGTACGCATGCTCGCGGCGATCCGGGACGAATTCGGCCTGGCCGAGGACGCCGAGATCACCACGGAGGCCAATCCGGAGTCGGTGGACCCGCAGTACCTGGCCGAACTGCGCGCCGGGGGCTTCAACCGGGTCTCCTTCGGCATGCAGAGCGCCAAACAGCACGTCCTGAAGGTGCTGGACCGCACCCACACGCCGGGGCGGCCCGAGGCGTGCGTCGCGGAGGCACGGGCGGCGGGCTTCGAGCACGTCAACCTCGACCTGATCTACGGGACCCCGGGGGAGTCGGACGAGGACTGGCGCGCGACGCTCGCGGCCGCGCTCGGGGCCGGGCCGGACCACATCAGCGCCTACGCGCTGATCGTCGAGGAGGGCACGCAGCTGGCGCGGCGGATCCGCCGGGGCGAGGTCCCGATGACGGACGACGACGTCCACGCCGACCGGTACCTGATCGCGGACTCGGTGATGGCCGAGGCCGGGTACTCCTGGTACGAGGTCTCCAACTGGGCCACCTCGGACGCCGGGCGCTGCCTGCACAACGAGCTGTACTGGCGCGGCGCCGACTGGTGGGGCGCGGGGCCGGGCGCGCACTCGCACGTGGGCGGGGTGCGGTGGTGGAACGTGAAGCACCCGGGGGCGTACGCCGCCGCGCTGGCGGAGGGGCGGTCGCCCGGGGCCGGGCGGGAGTTCCTGTCGCAGGAGGACCGGCGGGTGGAGCGGATCCTGCTGGAGCTGCGGCTGGTGGACGGGGTCCCGCTGACCTTGCTGGCCCCTGCCGGACTGGCGGCGTCGCGCAAGGCCCTCGCGGACGGTTTGCTGGATCCGGGGCCGTACGAGGGCGGGCGGGCCGTGCTGACCCTGCGGGGGCGGTTGCTGGCCGACGCGGTGGTGCGGGACCTGGTGGACTAGCCCAGGACTGGCCCGCGGCGCCGTTGCCGGGGGCGCTGCCCCCGGACTCCCGCGCCTCAAACGCCGGTGGGGCTGAAAGAGGCGCGGCGGGGCTGGAGCGGCCGGCTCAGGGGGCGGGTGTCGTGACGTGGTCGATGAGGTGTTCCACCGAGCCCAGGAGCGTGGGTTCCAGGTCGCGGTACGAGGTGACCCGGGACAGGATGTGCTGCCAGGCGGCGCCGGTGTTCTGCGGCCAGCCCAGGGCCCGGCAGACGCCCGTCTTCCAGTCCTGGCCGGGCGGGATCACCGGCCACGCGGGGATGCCCAGGGCGGACGCTTTCACCGCCTGCCAGACGTCCACGTACGGGTGGCCCACGATCAGGACGTCCGGCGTGGTCACCGACGCCGCGATCCGGGACTCCTTCGAGCCCGGCACCAAGTGGTCCACCAGGACCCCCAGGCGGGCATCCGGGGCCGGGGCGAACTCCGCCACCACGGCCGGGAGGTCGTCGATGCCCTCCAGGTACTCCACCACCACGCCCTCGATCCGCAGGTCGTCACCCCAGACCCGCTCGACCAGCTCCGCGTCGTGCCGGCCCTCGACGTAGATCCGGCCCGCCCGCGCCACCCGCGCCCGCGCCCCGGGCACGGCCAGGGAGCCCGAGGCCGTGAGGCGCGGTCCCGCGGGCCCGCGCGCGGGCCGGACCAGGGTGACCGCCTCGCCGTCCAGCAGGAAGCCCCGCGGCTCCATCGGGAACACCCGGCGCTTGCCGAAGCGGTCCTCCAGGGTCACCGTGCCCGCCTCGCAGGCCACCACCGCGCCGCAGAAGTCCGTACCGGCGACCTCGACCACGAGGTCGCGGTCCGCCGCCACCTCCGGCACGGCCTTGGGTCGCTTCCACTGCGGGGTCAGGTCGGGGGAGTACTCGCGCATCCGGCCGACAGTAGGAGAGCCGCGCGCGTCACGCCTCCGACACGCCGAAACGGGCCGCCAGTGTGGCGCGTTGCGCACGGACGAAGTCCGCCCCGACCACCGCTCCGTGACCCGGCACGTACAGTGCGTCGTCACCGCCCAGCGACAGCAGCCGGTCCAGGGCGGCGGGCCACTGGCCGGGCGTGGCGTCCGGGCCCGCCATGGGCTCGCCCGACTCCTCGACCAGGTCCCCGCAGAAGACCACCTCGCGCTCACCCGGTACGAAGACGGCCAGGTCGTGCCCGCTGTGCCCGGGCCCCACATTGGCCAGCAGCACCTGTACGCCGCCCAGTTCCAGCGTCCACTCGCCCGACACCCCGTGCCGGGGCAGCACCAAGAGGTCTACCGCCTCCGCCGCCTCCGCCTCGGCGAGCCCCTGCCCGACCGCGTCCCGGCGCAGCTCCTCGCGTTCCGCCGACAGCAGCGAGTCCAGCCCGACCGCGCCGAACACCTCGGCCCCGGCGAAGGCGGCCCCGCCCAGGACATGATCGAAATGACCGTGCGTGAATGCGATATGGGTTACGCCCCGACCCGTCAGCCGCTCCGCCTCGGCGCGCACCTCGGCGCCCTCGCGCAGGCACGACCCGGGGTCGATCAGGAGGACCGAATCCTCGCCCACCACCAGCCCCACGGTGCAGTCCCACACCGGCAGCCGCCGCCGCCCGGCCCTTCCGGTCAGCCGTTCCCACCCGCACTCTTCCCAACGCACGTCCATGCGGCGACGCTACCCTGGCGGGCCTCCCTTGCCAGGGGCTCGCCGCCCGGCCGTACACTGAGCGGGGGCTCTCTGGCACTCGAACGAACAGAGTGCCAACAAACACGGCAGTACACGGCAACGGACCACAGCTGGAGGTGTGCGCGATGCTCAGCGAACGCAGACTCGAAGTGCTGCGCGCCATCGTCCAGGACTACGTCGGGACGGAGGAGCCGGTCGGCTCCAAGGCGCTCACCGAGCGGCACCGGCTCGGCGTCTCGCCCGCCACCGTGCGCAACGACATGGCCGTGCTGGAGGAGGAGGGCTACATCGCCCAGCCCCACACCAGCGCCGGCCGGATCCCCACCGACAAGGGCTACCGGCTCTTCGTCGACAAGCTGGCGGGGGTCAAGCCGCTGTCGTCGCCCGAGCGCCGGGCGATCCAGAACTTCCTCGACGGCGCCGTCGACCTCGACGACGTGGTCGGCCGCACGGTGCGGCTGCTCGCGCAGCTGACCCGGCAGGTCGCCGTCGTCCAGTATCCGAGCCTGACCCGGTCGACCGTCCGGCACGTGGAGCTGCTCTCGCTGGCTCCCGCACGCCTGATGCTCGTACTGATCACGGACACCGGACGCGTCGAGCAGCGGCTCATCGACTGCCCGAGCCCCTTCGGCGAGACCTCGCTCGCGGACCTGCGGGCCCGGCTCAACAGCCGGGTCGTCGGGCGGCGCTTCACCGATGTGCCCCCGCTCGTCCAGGACCTCCCCGAATCCTTCGAGGCCGAGGACCGCGGCACGGTCTCCACGGTGCTCGGGACCCTCCTCGAAACCCTGGTCGAGGAGGCCGAGGAGCGGCTGATGATCGGCGGTACCGCCAATCTCACCCGCTTCGGACACGATTTTCCCCTGACGATCAGGCCGGTGCTCGAAGCGCTGGAGGAGCAGGTCGTGCTCCTCAAGCTGCTGGGCGAGGCCAATGAGTCGGGAATGGCCGTACGGATCGGGCATGAGAACGCCTACGAGGGACTGAACTCCACGTCGGTCGTCTCGGTCGGTTACGGTTCGGGCGGCGAAGCAGTCGCCAAACTCGGCGTGGTCGGACCGACCCGCATGGACTACCCCGGAACGATGGGAGCGGTACGCGCAGTGGCACGTTACGTCGGACAGATCCTGGCGGAGTCGTAAGTGGCCACGGACTACTACGCCGTTCTCGGCGTGCGCCGCGACGCATCGCAGGACGAGATCAAGAAGGCCTTCCGGCGCCTCGCGCGTGAACTCCACCCGGATGTGAATCCGGACCCGAAGACGCAGGAGCGCTTCAAGGAGATCAACGCGGCCTACGAGGTGCTGTCGGACCCGCAGAAGAAGCAGGTCTACGACCTCGGCGGCGACCCGCTGTCCTCCTCGGGCGGCGGCGGAGCCGGCGGCTTCGGAGCGGGTGGCTTCGGCAACTTCTCCGACATCATGGACGCCTTCTTCGGCCAGGCCTCGCAGCGCGGACCGCGCTCGCGGACCCGGCGCGGACAGGACGCCATGATCCGCCTCGACCTGGAGCTGGACGAGGCGGCCTTCGGAACCACCAAGGACATCCAGGTCGACACGGCCGTCGTCTGCAACACCTGCTCCGGTGAGGGTGCCGCTCCCGGCACCTCGGCGCAGACCTGCGACATGTGCCGTGGCCGTGGTGAGGTCTCGCAGGTCACCCGGTCCTTCCTGGGCCAGGTCATGACCTCGCGGCCCTGCCCGCAGTGCCAGGGCTTCGGCACCGTGGTCCCGACCCCGTGCCACGAGTGCGCGGGCGACGGCCGGGTCCGCTCCCGTCGCAGCCTCACGGTCAAGATCCCGGCCGGTGTCGAGAACGGCACCCGGATCCAGCTCGCGGGCGAGGGCGAGGTCGGCCCCGGCGGCGGCCCTGCCGGCGACCTGTACGTGGAGATCCACGAGCTGGCGCACCCGACCTTCCAGCGGCGCGGGGACGACCTGCACTGCACGGTGACCCTCCCGATGACGGCGGCCGCACTGGGCACCAAATGCCCGCTGGAGACGCTCGACGGGCTGGAGGAGATCGACATCCGGCCCGGCACCGGGTCCGGACAGGCGATCCCGCTGCACGGGCGCGGCGTCACCCACCTGCGCGGTGGCGGACGCGGCGACCTGATCGTCCACGTCGAGGTCACCACCCCGGGCAAGCTGGACGCCCAGCAGGAGGACCTGCTCCGCCAGCTCGCGAAGCTGCGCGGTGAGGAGCGGCCGATGGGCCAGTTCGCGCCGGGCCAGCAGGGGCTGTTCAGCCGGCTGAAGGACGCGTTCAACGGTCGCTGACCGACCGCGCACCACCGTCACGAGCCCGGCCAGGGGATTCCCCGGCCGGGCTCGTCGCATGAGCCCCCGCAGTGGCCGAAAGCCCGCCGGGAGGAGGACTATGCCAGGCGAATGTGGTGATTCGGCCGCATGCGCCGGACGTGGCACGATGCAGTCCATGTCCTCGGCAGCGAACGGTCTCGCCCCGTACCCGATCGTGCAGGCTCCCATGGCGGGCGGCGCCTCCTGCCCCGCGCTCGCCGCTGCCGTGTGCGAGGCGGGTGGACTGGGCTTCCTGGCCGGCGGCTACAAGACCGCCGACGGGATGTACCACGAGATCAAGCAGGTGCGCGCGCTCACCCGGCGCCGTTTCGGCGTCAACCTCCTGATGCCGCAGACCGGTTACGTCGACCCGGCCGCCGTGGAGACCTACCGCGGGCAGCTGGCCGGTGAGGCGAGCTGGTACGCGATCTCGCTTGCCGACGAGGACATCATCGGCACCAGCGACGACGGCTACGACGCCAAGCTCGCCATCCTCCTCGAAGACCCGGTCCCCGTGGTCTCCTTCACCTTCGGCTGTCCCACCTCCGCGGCCCTCGCCGCCCTGCGCAAGGCCGGTACGTACACCGTCGTCACGATCACCTCCGTCGAGGAGGCCCGCAGCGCCCAGCACGCGGGCGCCGACGCGGTCTGCGTCCAGGGCACCGAGGCCGGCGGCCACCAGGGCACCCACCGGGACGACCCGCAGATCGACGGGACGGCGACCGTGGGACTCCTCACGCTGGTGGCGCAGGTACGGGAGGCGGTCGCCCTCCCGATCATCGCGGCGGGCGGCATCATGCGCGGCTCGCAGATCGCGGGCCTGCTGGCGGCCGGCGCGGAGGCGGCGCAGCTCGGGACGGCCTTCCTGGCCTGCCCGGAGTCCGGGGCGGACCCGGTGCACAAGAAGGCGCTGACGGACGCGCTGTTCGTCCGCACCGAGCTGACCCGGGCCTTCTCCGGGCGGCTGGCGCGGGGGCTGGTGAACCGCTTCGTGCGCGAGCACGGGCCGTACGCCCCGGCCGCGTACCCGCAGGTCCACCACCTGACCTCGGGGCTGCGCAAGGCCGCCGCGGCAGCCGGGGATCCGCAGGGCATGGCGCTGTGGGCGGGCCAGGGTCACCGGATGGCGCGACCGCTGCCCGCGGGGGAGCTGGTGGAGGTGCTGGCGGCCGAACTGGCCCAGGCGCAGAGCACGTTGAAGGCAACGCAGATGAGGAGTGCGTCATGACCGCCCCGGTGTTCGTGGTGGAAGAGGTCCCCTCGGGGCCGGAGTTCGTCCTGGACGGGCCGGAGGGCCGCCACGCCGTGTCCGTGAAGCGGCTGAACCCGGGCGAGGATGTCGTCCTCACGGACGGCCGGGGCGGCTGGGCGGAAGCGGTCGTGAAGGCCGCCGAGGGCAAGGACCGGCTCGTCGTGGCGGTGTCCTCGGCGGGGCGGGAGCCGGAGCCGCAGGTCCGCATCACGGTGGTCCAGGCCCTGCCCAAGGGCGACCGGGGCGAGCTGGCCGTCGAGACGATGACCGAGACCGGCGTGGACGCGATCGTGCCCTGGCAGGCCTCGCGCTGCATCACGCAGTGGCGCGGCGACCGCGGGGCGAAGTCCCTGGCCAAGTGGCGGGCCACGGCCCGGGAGGCGGGCAAGCAGTCCCGCCGGGTGCGGTTCCCGGACGTGGCCGAGGCCATGTCCACCAAGCAGGTCGCGGCGCTGCTGGCCGGCGCCGACCTGGCGATGGTCCTGCACGAGGACCGCGACACCCCCTCCGGAGCGCTGGCCACGGCCGAGCTGCCCGCCTCGGGTTCCGTCGTCCTGGTGGTCGGCCCGGAAGGGGGCGTCTCCCCGGAGGAGCTGGCGGCCTTCGCCGAGGCGGGGGCCCACCCCTACCGCCTGGGCCGTTCTGTCCTGCGGACCTCCACGGCCGGGACGGCGGCGACCGCGGTCCTCCTGGCCCGCACGGGCCGCTGGTCCTGACGGCGAGGCCCGCCGGCCCCGGCGGGCCGAAATGGGCGCCCGCGGCCGGCGCACGGCTGGATACGATGCCCGGACCGATCAACGTCACGGGAGGCTCAGCAATGGCCGGGGAACCGCAGGCCGACTGCCTGTTCTGCAAGATCGTCGCGGGGAGCATCCCTGCGACCGTGGTCCGCGAGACCGAGACCACGGTCGCCTTCCGGGACATCAACCCGCAGGCGCCCACGCACGTGCTCGTCATCCCCAAGGTGCACTACGCCGACGGGGCCTCGCTGGCCGCGGCCGAGCCGGCCGTCGCCGCCGACATACTGCGCGAGGCCGGCCGGGTCGCCCTCGACGAGAAGATCGTCGACCACGGCTACCGGATCGTCTTCAACACCGGCGCCGGAGCCGGCCAGACCGTCTTCCACGCCCACGCGCACGTCCTCGGCGGCCGCGGCCTCCAGTGGCCCCCGGGATAGCTCGTGTCCGTACGAGAGTTCGTGGTGCTGGGCACCGCCAGTCAGGTGCCCACCCGCCACCGCAACCACAACGGCTACCTGCTGCGCTGGGACGGCGAGGGCATCCTCTTCGACCCGGGCGAGGGCACCCAGCGCCAGATGCTGCGCGCCGGGGTGGCCGCGCACGACATCAACCGGATCTGCGTCACCCACTTCCACGGTGACCACAGCCTCGGCCTCGCCGGGGTGATCCAGCGGATCAACCTCGACCAGGTCCCGCACCCGGTCACCGCGCACTACCCGGCCTCGGGGCAGAAGTTCTTCGACCGGCTGCGCTACGCCACGGCCTACCGCGAGACCGTCCCGCTCCGCGAGGAGCCGGTGGCCGCCGACGGCACGCTGGCCCAGGGGCCCCCGTACATGCTCGAGGCCCGGCTGCTCTCGCACCCCGTGGAGTCCTTCGGCTACCGGATCACCGAGCCCGACGGGCGCCGCATGGTGCCCGAGCTGCTCGCACGGCACGGGATCAAGGGGTCGGACGTGGGCCGGATCCAGCGCGAGGGGCGGCTCGGCGCGGTCACCCTGGACGAGGTGAGCGAGCTCAGGACCGGCCAGCGGTTCGCGTTCGTCATGGACACCCGGCTCTGCCCCGGCGTGGACGCACTCGCCGAGGGCTGCGACATGCTGGTGATCGAGTCGACCTTCCTCGACGAGGACGAACGGCTGGCCACCGACCACGGGCACCTCACCGCCGGCCAGGCGGCGCGCGTCGCGCGGGACGCCGGCGTGCGGCACCTGGTGCTGACGCACTTCTCGCAGCGCTACACCGACCCCGCCGAGTTCGAGCGCCAGGCCCGCGCGGCCGGCTTCGAGGGCGAGCTCACGGTGGCCGCCGACCTGATGCGGGTGCCCCTGCCCAAGCGGGGCTGACGGCGGCCATGGGCCCGGGGGGGGGGGGGGGGGCCCCGGGGGGGGGGGGGGCCCCGGGGGGGGGGGGCGCCCCGGGGGGGGGGGGCCGCCCCCCGGGGGGGGGGGGCCCCCCCGGGGGGGGGGGGGGGGGGGCGGGGGCGCCCCCCGCCCCCCCCCCCCCCCCGCGCCCCCCCCCCGGGCCCGGTCCGCCGAGTGGCCCGAGTGACGAAGGGCAATCCGAGGGTGATCTGCGCCACACTGGGTTTGGTCCTGCCCGGTGCGGGCAGGACTGGCAGCTTTCCACTGGAAACGTCATGCAGAAACGGGCCTTCGAGAAACAACGGGGAGATCGCCGTGACCGGTCGGGACTACGAAATCCGCGCAGCAGCTGTGGACCCGCTCGGTCCGCTGCGTGACCCGCAGGAACCGGGCTGCGACGTCTTCCTGACCGGAACGGTCTTCCTCGACATCATCTTCACGGGCCTCGACTCCGCCCCGGTGCGCGGTACGGAGTCCTGGGCGCGCGGCATGGGCTCCAGCCCCGGCGGCGTCGCCAACATGGCCACCGCCCTGGCCCGGCTCGGGCTGCGCACCTCGCTGGCCGCCGCCTTCGGGGACGACCACTACGGCGAGTACTGCTGGGACGCCCTCGAACAGGGCGAGGGCATCGACCTGTCCATGTCCCACACCATCCCCGGCTGGCACAGCCCGGTCACCGTCTCGATGGCCTACGAGGGCGAGCGCACGATGGTCTCGCACGGCCACGAGGCCCCCCAGCCCGCGGGCCCCGGGCCCTTCCCGCAGTGCCCGCCGCTGGCCCGCGCGGCCGTGGCCTCGCTGGGGCCCGGCCGCGGCGAGGAGTGGATCGGCGAGGCCGCCCGGCGCGGCTCGCGGATCTTCGCCGACGTGGGGTGGGACGAGAGCGGCCGGTGGGACCTGGGGGCCCTGGCCGACCTGGAGCACTGCGAGGCCTTCCTGCCCAACGCGGGCGAAGCGATGCGGTACACGCGGACCGACTGTCCCAGAGCCGCGGCCCGGGCCCTGGCCGAGGAGGTGCCGATCGCGGTGGTGACGATGGGCGCGGAGGGCTCGTACGCGGTGGACGGCCGCACCGGGGAGACGGCGCACGTCCCCGGGATCACGGTGGACGAGCTGGACCCGACAGGCGCGGGCGACGTCTACGTGGCGGGCTTCGTGACCGGCACCCTGGCGGGCTGGCCGCTCGCGGACCGGCTCGCCTTCGCCGGCCTGACGGCGGCCCTGTCGGTCCAGGAGTTCGGCGGCTCCCTGTCGGCCCCCGGCTGGCCGGAGGTGGCCCACTGGTGGCAGGCCGCCCCGCGGGAGCTGCGCGGCCGGTACGGCTTCCTGGACGACCTGATCCCGTCGGGCAGCACCCCGGCGGCCCGGCGCAGGGCTGTACCGACGATCGGCTTCCGGCACTCTGTGTAGCCGCGCGGGCGGGCGGTAAAACCCCTCGGGGAAGCAGCGCCGCAGACGTAGGCTTGGTATTCCGGAGGTCGTCGATCGGCGCGGCCCCTCAGCGGGAGGTGTGCGCAGGCCACAGTGCCGGCCCATGACTCAGACACCCACAGCCCACATCCCCGCGCCGGGGCAGGCGCGAGCCCACTTCACCGTTCCGGCCACGCATCCGATGGTGACCGTGCTCGGCTCGGGTGACGCCCTGTTGCGCGTGATCGAGAAGGCCTTCCCGAAGGCCGACATCCATGTTCGGGGCAATCAGGTCAGCGCGATCGGCGAAGCGGTCGAAGTCGCTCTGATCCAGCGGCTTTTCGACGAGATGATGCTGGTGCTCCGCACCGGGCAGCCGATGACGGAGGACGCGGTGGAACGCTCGATCGCCATGCTCAAGGCCAGCGGCAACGGCAACGGCGACGGGCCCGCCGAAACGCCCGCGGAGGTGCTCACCCAGAACATCCTCTCCAGCCGTGGCCGCACCATCAGGCCCAAGACCCTGAACCAGAAGCGGTACGTCGACGCGATCGACAAGAACACGATCGTCTTCGGCATCGGCCCCGCCGGTACCGGCAAGACCTACCTCGCCATGGCCAAGGCCGTGCAGGCCCTCCAGTCCAAGCAGGTCAGCCGGATCATCCTGACCCGGCCGGCCGTCGAGGCGGGGGAGCGGCTCGGCTTCCTGCCGGGCACCCTCTTCGACAAGATCGACCCGTACCTGCGCCCGCTCTACGACGCGCTGCACGACATGATCGACCCCGACTCGATCCCGCGGCTGATGGCGGCGGGCACGATCGAGGTGGCACCGCTGGCATACATGCGTGGAAGAGCGCACCCAGTCTTCACCAAGGTGCTGACGCCAGACGGCTGGCGCGCCATCGGTGACCTTGAGGTGGGCGATCTGGTCATCGGTTCGAACGGCGAGCCGACCCCGGTCCTCGGCGTGTACCCGCAGGGCGAGAAGGATATCTACCGGCTATCGGCCCAGGACGGTTCCTCGACGCTGTGCTGCGGTGAACACCTGTGGACGGTCCGTACCGCCTCGGACGAGCGCCGCGACGAGCCGTGGCGGGTCCTGGAAACCAAGGAGATGATCGGCAACCTTCGTGCGGCGCACGCCCGCCGTTACGAACTGCCGATGCTCACCGCTCCCGTCGCCTTCCCCGAGCGCGAGGTCCCCATGGACCCGTACGCGCTTGGTCTGCTGCTCGGCGACGGGTGCCTCACCGGCTCCACCACGCCGTGCTTCTCCACAGAGGACGAGGAGCTGGTCCGCGCCCTGGAGGCAGCCCTTCCTGGAGTGGCCGCACGTCACCGGGGCGGTCCCGACTATGTCCTGAACCGGGTGAAGTCGCCCGGTGACGCGGTCACTCTCGAGAACCCGGTCACTCGGGTGATGCGGGAACCGGATCTGCTCGGCAGCCGTTCGCACTCCGAGTTCGTACCGGACGACTACCTGTTCAACACGGCGGATGTCCGCCTCGCGGTACTCCAAGGCCTGCTCGACTCCGACGGAGTCCCGGTCACCCAGCGGGACCGTACCTGCCGGATCCAGTACTCCACTACCTCGATCGTCCTGCGGGACGACGTGATCGCTCTCGTCCAGTCGCTCGGCGGCGTGGCCCACACCCGACGGCGCACGGCAGAGGGCGGGGTGCAAGGCACTGCCATCGCCGCACACCGGCATGACGCGCACGTCGTCGACATCCGGCTCCCCGAGGACATCCAGCCCTTCCGCCTGACCCGCAAGCGGGACACATACCTGGCGGCCGGTGGGGGCGGCAGGCCGATGCGCTTCATCGACTCCATCGAGCCCGCGGGCCGAGAAGAGTCGGTGTGTATCCAGGTGGCCGCCGAGGACTCGCTGTACGTGACGCAGGACTACCTGCTGACGCACAACACGCTCAATGAGGCGTTCGTCGTCCTCGACGAGGCGCAGAACACGACCGCCGAGCAGATGAAGATGTTCCTGACCCGGCTCGGCTTCGACTCGAAGATCGTCGTCACCGGTGACGTCACGCAGATCGACCTGCCGGGTGGCGCCAAGAGCGGTCTGCGGGAGGTCCAGAAGATCCTCGAAGGGGTCCCGGACGTCCACTTCTCGCGGCTCACGTCCGAGGATGTCGTCCGCCACAAGCTGGTCGGCCGTATCGTCGACGCGTACGAGAAGTACGACGACAGCCAGCAGGCCTCGAACGGCCATCCACGGAAGTAGAACCCAGCGCACCATGTCGATCGACGTCAACAACGAGTCCGGAACCGAGGTCGACGAGCAGGCGATCCTCGACATCGCCCGCTACGCGCTCACCCGGATGCGGATCCACCCGCTCTCCGAGCTCTCCGTCATCGTCATCGACGAGGATGCCATGGAGCAGCTCCACATCCAGTGGATGGATCTGCCCGGTCCGACCGACGTCATGTCCTTCCCGATGGACGAGCTCCGTCCGCCGACCAAGGACGACGAGGAGGCCCCGCAGGGGCTCCTCGGTGACATCGTGCTGTGTCCCGAGGTCGCCAAGAGGCAGGGTGAGGAAGCCCCGACGCAGCACTCCATGGACGAGGAGCTCCAGCTCCTGACCGTCCACGGAGTGCTGCACCTGCTCGGCTACGACCACGAGGAGCCGGACGAGAAGGCCGAGATGTTCGGCCTCCAGGCGGCCATCGTCGACGGCTGGCGCGGCGAGCGCGGCGTGACCGGTCCGTCCCCGGCTCCGACCGTCTCGTGAACGCGCCGCAACTGATCACCGGGGCCGTCCTGCTGGTGGTGGTGGCCTGGTTCGCCGCGTGCGCCGAATCCGGCATCGCCCGCATCTCGAGCTTCCGGGCCGAGCAGGCCGTACGGGAGGGCCGGCGCGGGAGCGAGAAGCTCGCCCAGGTCGCCGGCGACCCCACCCGCTACCTCAATGTGGCCCTGCTGGTCAGGGTCACCTGCGAGATGGCCGCCGGGGTGCTCGTCACCTACGTCTGCCTCGACGAGTTCGGCGAGAACTGGACCGCGCTGCTCGTGGCCATCGCCGTCATGGTGCTCGTCTCCTTCGTCGCCGTGGGCGTGTCCCCGCGTACGATCGGCCGCCAGCACCCGCTGAACACGGCGACGGCGGCCGCGTACGTCCTCGTACCGCTGGCCAGGATCATGGGACCGATCCCGCAGCTGCTGATCCTCATCGGCAACGCGCTCACGCCAGGGAAGGGCTTCCGCAAGGGGCCGTTCGCCTCCGAGGCCGAGCTGCGCGCGATGGTGGACCTCGCGGAGCGGGAATCGCTGATCGAGGACGACGAGCGCCGGATGGTGCACCAGGTCTTCGAGCTCGGCGACACGCTGGTGCGCGAGGTGATGGTGCCGCGCACCGACCTGGTCTGCATCGAGCGGTACAAGACGGTCCGTCAGGCGACGACGCTCGCGCTGCGGTCCGGCTTCTCCCGCATCCCCGTGACCGGGGAGAACGAGGACGACATAGTCGGGATCGTCTACCTGAAGGACCTGGTCCGCAAGACGCACATCAGCCGGGAGGCGGAGGCCGACCTGGTCTCGACCGCGATGCGGTCGGCCGTCTTCGTGCCGGACACCAAGAACGCGGGCGATCTGCTGCGCGAGATGCAGCAGGTGCGCAACCACGTGGCCGTCGTCATCGACGAGTACGGCGGCACGGCCGGCATCGTCACCATCGAGGACATCCTGGAAGAGATCGTCGGCGAGATCACCGACGAGTACGACCGGGAACTCCCGCCGGTCGAGCACCTGGGCGAGGACCGCTACCGGGTCACCGCGCGACTGGACATCACCGACCTCGGCGAGCTGTTCAAGGTCGAGGCCTTCGACGACGAGGACGTGGAGACGGTCGGCGGACTCCTGGCGAAGGCGCTGGGCCGGGTGCCGATCGCGGGCGCCTCCTCCGTGGTGGAACTGCCGGACGGGCGTCCGCTGCGACTGACGGCCGAGTCCCCGGCCGGGCGGCGGAACAAGATCGTGACGGTACTGGTGGAGCCGGTGGCCGCGGCGGAGGCCGCGGGGGAGGAGGGGGAATGACCTCGGAGCAGCTGCGCGCGTTCTGTCTGGGCTTCAACGCGGCGGTGGAGGAATTCCCCTTCACGCCGGAGATCTCGGTGTTCAAGGTGCTGGGCAAGGTGTTCGCGCTGTCGGCGCTCGACGCGGAGCCGCTCAAGGTCAATCTCAAGTGCGACCCGGAGCTGGCGGTGCGGCTGCGTGAGGAGCACGAGGCGATCGAGCCGGGCTACCACATGAACAAGCGGCACTGGAACACCGTGACGGTGGGCGGGCCGGGCGGCCTGCCGGACCGGCTGGTGCGGGAGCTGGTGGAGGACTCGTACGACCTGGTGGTCGCGGGCCTGCCGAAGGCGGAGCGGCTGCGGCTGGACCGGCCGTAGCGGTGCCCTCGGCTTGGCGGCGGGGTGGTCGCGCGGGGGTGCGGGGGCGCTCCCTATGCTTTCGCCCATGACCGACAGCACCGGGATCGACCCCGAGGACAGCAAGATCATCACGCTGGCGCGCAGCGCCCGGGCCCGTAACGGGGTGCCCGAGGGGGCGGCGGTGCGCGACGAGACGGGCCGCACGTACGTCGCCGGGACGGTGGAGCTCGACTCGCTGAAGCTGAGCGCGCTGCGGACGGCGGTCGCGATGGCGGTGGCGAGCGGGGCGCGGTCGCTGGAGGCGGCGGCGGTCGTCAGCGCGGCCGACGCGCCGGCCGACGCCGATCGCGCGGCGGTGCGGGACCTCGGCGGCCCGGACACCCCGGTCCTCCTGGCGGCCCCGGACGGCACCCTGAAGTCCACCACCCCGGCCGGCCCGTAGCCTCCCGGCGGGCAACTCCAGCCTCGCCGGCGGGGCTTAATGCGCCCGGGCCGCCAGGGCTAGAGGTGGCGGCGGTGGATGGTCATCGCCATCAGTGCGGCCACCGCGCACAGCGCGCCCGAGGCGTACCAGACGACGTCGTACGAGCCGGTGAGGTCGCGGACCAGGCCACCCAGGAAGGCCACCACCGCCGCGCCGAGCTGGTGCGAGGCCAGGACCCAGCCGAAGACGATCGCGCCGTCGTCCCCGTAGTGCTCCCGGCACAGCGCGATCGTCGGCGGGACGGTCGCGACCCAGTCCAGGCCGTAGAAGACGATGAAGAAGAGCAGCGGCGGCCGTACCGACGGCGCCAGCAGCATCGGCAGGAAGAGCAGCGAGAGCCCGCGCAGGGCGTAGTAGACGGCCAGCAGCCGCCGGGAGTCGAAGCGGTCCGTGAACCAGCCGGAGGCCACCGTGCCGATCACGTCGAACACGCCGACCACCGCCAGCAGCCCCGCGGCCGCCGTCACCGGCATGCCGTGGTCGTGGGCGGCGGGCACGAAGTGGGTCTTGACCAGGCCGTTCGTCGAGGCCCCGCAGATCGCGAAGGTGCCAGCCAGTAGCCAGAACGGGCCGGTGCGGGCCGCGTCGAGGAGCACCTTCAGCGCGCGCCGGGTCGCGCCCGGGGTCGGGTCCGGCTTCGGCGCGTAGGCGCCGCCGTACGGCGCGAGCCCCACGTCCGCCGGGTGGTCGCGCATCAGCAGCCATACGAAGGGGGACACGGCCAGCGCCGCCAGGGAGACCGTCACCGTCGCCGGGCGCCAGCCGTGGTGGTCGACCAGCCAGGCCAGCAGCGGCAGGAAGACCAGCTGGCCGGAGGCGCCGGCCGCGGTCAGGATGCCGGTCACCAGGCCGCGCCGGGCGGTGAACCAGCGGTTGGTCACCGTCGCCGCGAAGGCCAGGGCCATGGAGCCGCTGCCCAGCCCCACGAGGACGCCCCAGAACAGCACGAGCTGCCAGGGCTCGGTCATCCACACCGTGGCCATCGAGCCCGAGGCGATGACGAGCAGGGCCAGGGCCACGACCAGGCGGATGCCGAAGCGGTCCATCAGGGCCGCGGCGAAGGGTGCGGTGAGCCCGTACAGCGCGAGGTTGACCGAGACGGCGAAGCCGATGGTGCCGCGCGACCAGTCGAACTCCGCGTGCAGCGCCTCGATGAGCAGTCCGGGCAGGGAGGCGAAGCCGGCCGCGCCGATGATCGTCACGAAGGCGACGGCGGCGACGAACCAGGCGCGGTGGATGCGGGCGGGCCGTTGTGGGGCGCGCGCGGGGGCCGTGGAGGCGGGGGCTGTCTGGGGCACGCGGACAGCTTCCGGCCGGCGGGGGACCGTACGAAAGTGGCTTGACTGTCATGCTTCGCTACGATCGGGCCATGGAGTCGCGGAAGCAGGCGCATCGGGTCGTCGTCCTCGCGCTCACCGGGCTGCTGCCCTTCGAGCTCGGCATCCCGCACCGGATCTTCGGGCGGGCCGAGGACCCGGCCGGGCGGCCGCTGTACGAGATCCTCACGTGCGGACTCGCCCCCGGGCCGGTGCGCACGGACGCCGACTTCGCGATCCACGTCGAGCACGGCCCCGAACTGCTGGCCACGGCCGACACGGTCGTGGTGCCGGCCTCGTACGAACTGGGCCCGGTGCACGAGGAGGGCACGCTGACCGACGAGCTCGCGGCGGCCCTCGCCCACATCCGGCCCGGCACCCGGCTCGTCTCCATCTGCACGGGCGGGTACGTGCTGGCCGCCGCCGGGTTCCTCGACGGGCGCCCCGCCGCCACCCACTGGGCCTCGGCCGAGCACTTCCAGCGGCTCTTCCCGGCCGTCCGGGTCGACCCGGACGTGCTCTACACCGACGACGGGGACGTGCTGACCTCGGCCGGGGTCGCCGCCGGCGTCGACCTGTGCCTGCACATCGTGCGCCGCGACCACGGCACGGCCATCGCCAACGAGGTGGCCCGGCGGACCGTCGTACCGCCCCACCGGGAGGGCGGGCAGGCGCAGTTCGTCGCACGCCCGATGCCCGAGCCGCAGCTCGCCACGACCACGGCGGCCCGCGCGTGGGTGCTGGACCGGCTCCACGAGCCGCTCCGGCTGACCGACCTGGCCCGGCAGGAGGTCATGTCGGTACGGACCTTCACGCGCCGGTTCCGTGAGGAGTCGGGCGTCAGTCCCGGTCAGTGGATCGTCGGCCGGCGGGTGGAGCGGGCCCGGCAGCTGCTGGAGCAGACGGAGCTGCCGATGGAGCAGGTCGCGCGGGACAGCGGCTTCGGCACGGCCCAGTCGCTGCGCAAGCACGTGCGGGCGGCCTTGGGAGTGAGCCCGACCGCCTACCGCCGCACCTTCCGCACGGCAGCCGCGACGGGGCCGGCGGGCACCCCGCCATCTCCTGATGGGCCATCAGTTGATGCCGGACCCGTGCATTGACTTCTCCCGCCCCCCGCTCGTGAATGACCCCCTGCGCAGGGCGCGGCGCGAGGGAACCCAGGGGGCGGGCAGTGCGAACAGGGGTGCGCAAGCGGAGATGGTCGGCGGCCGTCGGCATGGCCGTGCTGGCCGCCACGACCGGGGGCGCCCTGAGCGCGCCCGCCGCGGCCGAGGGGGAGACGCCCCCCGGCCAGGTGGACTTCCCCACCCATTGCCCGGCGCCCCAGGAGGCCGGGCTGCCGCCCGCGGACGGGCCGACCACCGCCCGGATCACCGTCGACCATCCCGCCCCGCAGGTCGGCGACACCGTCACCGTCACCTACCAGGTGCTCCGCACCCCGGCCCTGAACCCGGTCGGCGCCGAACTCCCCGCCGACGCGCTCACCCCCACCGGCCGGATCCTCCTGGGGGGCGCCCAGAACGGTGAGGTCACCGTGGTCGGGGCCAAGCGCAACGACCCCGTCCCCGCGGGTGCGCCCCTCCCGGCCGTCACCATGACCGGCACCTTCACCGTCACCGCGCCCGGCGAGACCACCCTGGCCCCGGGCAGCTACACCCTCCACACCAGCCACTCCCTGGACCTCGAGACCACCTGCACCGCGGACCCGGAGTCCCCCACGCCCGTCTCCGCACGCCTGACCGCGGCCGCACTGCCCACGGCCAACCTGCGCAGCGTCTTCCCCGGCGCGGCCCACGGCGGACCGGGCGACCGGGTCGAGGTCACCGCCGTCGGCTTCCCGCCCGGCGCGGCCGTCACGGTGGCCGGCCGGGCCGGCGCCGCCGAGACCGCCGACCGGGTGCGTGCCACCGCCGACGCGCTGGGCACGGCCCGGGTCGAGCTGCCGGTCACGGACCGGGCCACCACCGCGGTGATCGCCTACGAGGGCGCCGCCTGGTCGGCGGGCAAGGGCTCGGGCCCGGCCGCGTACACGGTCATCGACGCCATCCCGCCGCCGTCCTCCCGTACCCGCGAGGTCACGGCCACCGTCGAGCCGGGCGCGCTCGGCATGACCCAGGCGGGCGAGGACATCACCCTCGGCGCCGTCCCCTACGGCGACGGGGGCGCCGCCCCCGGCCGGATCGGGACGGTCACCGTCACGGACGCCCGCGGCGGTCCGGCCGGCTGGTCCCTGATCGGCAAGGTCAGCGACTTCACCGGACCCGGCGGGATCCGCATCCCGGGCGCGTCCCTGTCCTGGACGCCGAAGTGCGTGGCGGCCGAGGGCAGCCGGAGCGTCTGTACGGCGGGCAGCGCGGGCGTTGTCGGTCCCGACGGGGCACTCCTCGCCTCCACCCCCGACGGCCCGCTGGTCGGCGGCACCTTCACCATCGACGCCACGGTCACCCTCCAGGTGCCGCCGTACACCCCGCCGGGCGCGTACACGGCGGTCCTGACCCTGACCCTGTCGTGACGGGGCGGACAGGACGACTCCTCCTCCGTGTCCCGGGGCTCCGCCCCGCACCCCGCGCCTCAAACGCCGGAGGGGCTGTATTTCAGCCCGTCCGGCGGTTACGGACCGGGTCCGGGCAGAGCCCGGGAAACGGCGAAAGGGCGGGGCGGGGACGGCTTCGCGCAGCGGCGGTCCTCCTGCTCGGCGGGGTCGTCATCTTCGGGCCCGCCGGGACGGCAGAGGCGGCGGACGACGGGCAGTGGTCCGTCCTGCCCGTCGCGAACGCCGTCGGGCAGCGGCCCTGCTTCTACCTCGCCGCAGCCCCCGGCCAGGCCGTCACCGACGCCGTCATCGTCACCAACCGCACCGACCGGCCCCGCACCTTCCGGCTCTACGCCGCCGACGCCCACAACGCCGCCCGCGACGGCGGGTTCGCCGTGCGCGGGCCCGACGAGCCGCGGCTGGCCACCGCCGCGTGGGCGAGGCTCGACCGGGAGCGGGTGACCGTACCGGCCCGGGGGTCGGTCGCCGTCGGCTTCACCCTCACCGTCCCCGACCGGGCGGAGCCGGGGGACCACCCGGGCGCGGTCGTGGCCCTGGAGGAGCGGCCGGCCGCAGCCGCCACCGGCGGCGGGATCGGCGTCCAGCAGGCCGTCGCCGCCCGGCTGTACCTGCGGGTGACCGGCCCCACCGCCCCCGCCCTCGTCGTCCGCGGGGTCAGCGTGAACCGCCGCGGCTCCGGGGCGGAGATCTCGTACACGCTCCACAACATCGGCAATGTCACCCTCCGCCCGCGCGTCGCCCTCGCCGCCACCGGCCTGCTCGGACGCCGGCTCCTCGACCGCGAGCTGGGCGGGGTGCCCGCCGAGCTGCTGCCGGGTCAGGAAGTACGGCTCGGAGCCCGTTGGGAGGGCGCGACCAGAACGGAATGGGCCGAGGTCACCGTGCGCGCCCGAGTGGACGGAACCACAGCTCAGGGCCGTGCGGACCTCGCCGATCACCCCTCGCCGACGGCCCTGCCGGCCCTCGCTGCGGTGATCTGGTCGGCGCTGGGAGCCGCATCGGGGAGAATGGCCCGTATGAGCGATCGTTCCCCCGAGTCCACCGCCCCGCACCGTGCGGGGTTCGCCTGCTTCGTCGGCCGCCCCAACGCGGGGAAGTCGACCCTCACCAACGCACTCGTGGGCACCAAGGTCGCGATCACCTCCAACCGGCCGCAGACCACCCGCCACACCGTCCGCGGCATCGTGCACCGCCCCGACGCCCAGCTCGTCCTCGTCGACACGCCCGGCCTGCACAAGCCGCGCACCCTGCTCGGCGAGCGCCTCAACGACGTCGTACGGACCACCTGGGCCGAGGTCGACGTCATCGGCTTCTGCCTGCCGGCCGACCAGAAGCTCGGCCCCGGCGACAAGTTCATCGCCAAGGAGCTGGCGGGGATCAAGAAGACCCCCAAGATCGCCATCATCACCAAGACCGACCTGGTCGAGTCCAAGGTGGTGGGCGAGCAGCTCATCGCCGTGCACCGGCTCGCCGAGGAGCTCGGTTTCGAGTGGGCCGAGATCGTTCCCGTCTCGGCGGTCGGCGACACCCAGGTCCAGCTGCTGGCCGACCTGATCGCGCCGCTGCTGCCGGAGAGCCCGCCGCTGTACCCGGAGGGCGACCTCACCGACGAGCCCGAGATGGTCATGGTCGCGGAGCTGATCCGCGAGGCCGCGCTCGAGGGCGTACGGGACGAGCTCCCGCACTCCATCGCCGTGGTCGTCGAGGAGATGATTCCGCGCGAGAACCGTCCGGCGGACCGCCCGCTGCTCGACATCCACGCCAACGTCTACATCGAGCGGCCGAGCCAGAAGGGCATCATCATCGGCCCGAAGGGCTCCCGCCTGAAGGAGGTCGGGATGAAGTCGCGCAAGCACATCGAGGCGCTGCTCGGCACCCCGGTCTTCCTCGACCTGCACGTGAAGGTCGCCAAGGACTGGCAGCGGGACCCCAAGCAGCTGCGCAAGCTCGGCTTCTGACGGACGACAGCGCGAGCGCACGACACGACGACGACGCACGGACGCGGCCCCCGCTCGGGGGCCGCGTCCGTGCGTCGTCGGTCGCTTCGTCCGGCTACGCGGCGGGTCGGCGCACCCGCACCACATTGTCCGTACGGGTCCCCGGAGTACCGTCGGGCTGCTGCTGGATCCGCTCGGACTCCTCGGCCCGCAGCACCTCCCAGCCCGCCGTGACCGGCTTCAGCTGCGCGAGGACGTCCTCGGGCGTGGGGAAGTGGGCTTCCTCCCGCTCCTCCTGCCACGGCGCCCAGCCCGCGTGGCCGACCACCAGCAGGGTGCCGCCCGGGGCCACGGCCGAGGCGGCCGCGCGCAGGATCGCGTCGCGCGGGAAGTCCCCGTAGTTGTGCAGGAAGCACGCGGAGACGAGGTCGAACTCGCCCGCCGGGAAGGACTCCGTCAGGTCGTACCGCGCGAAGGTGACGCGCTCGGCGACCCCGGCGTCCGCCGCGTGCTCGGCGGCCCGGCCGAGGGCGACCCCGGAGATGTCCGTCCCGGTGACGGTCCACCCGCGGCGGGCCAGCCAGACGGCGTCGCCGCCCTCCCCGCAGCCGAGGTCGAGGGCCCGTCCCGGAGCGAGGTCGGACACCTCGCGCACCAGCATCGCGTTGGCCTCGCCGCTCCAGATGCGGTCGCTCTCCCCGTAGCGGCCGTCCCAGAACTCCTCGCCCGCGGGCGGCGCGTCCGCGGGGTGGTCGTGGGAGTGCGCGTGCGCGTGCGTGTGGGCGTGCTCGGTCATGGGTCCCTCTTCCAGTACGGGTGCCGGTACGGCCGATGCTCCGCCCGACCCGCCCGCGGGGGCAAACCCTGTTGCCGTTCCGGCAAACAGGGGCCGGGCGGAGCGGGCACTGCGCCCACCTGCCCCGGTCCGGTCCCCCAGCAGGTGCGGCCGCCCTCGGCCGCGGTCAGCGGCGCGGGCCACCCCCGAGCGGGCGGATCACTCCGGGGGCTCGGCGATCAGGGCGGTGCCCACCCGGCGGAAGCCGATGCGGCCGTAGACGCGTGCCACGTCCTCGTCGCCGGCCGAGAGGAAGACCGTACGGGCCCCGCGCGCCCGGGCCCGCGCGACGAGCGCGGCCGTCACGGCGAGGGCCAGGCCCTGGCGGCGGGCCGACGGGAGGGTGCCGACGGCCACGACCTCCACCACGTCCCCGACCGGGTTGTACAGGCCCGAGCAGAGCACCACGCCGCCCCGTACGGCCGCGGCCATGGTCGCGGTGCCCGCCGCCAGCTTCGCGGACACCCGGGCACGGCCCTCCTCGGCCGAGGGCTGCGCCATCGCCGCCGCCAGCTCCGCGGGGCCGGCCTCGCCGACCGCCGTGCCCGGGTCCGCGAAGGCCAGGGCCGGGACGGTCACCGCGGCGATCAGCAGCGGGTCTTCCGCGTCGAGCAGTCGCACCTCCGGGTGCGGGGGAAGGGCGCGGGTCGAGGGGTCCAGCACCATCAGGGGGTGCGCGTGGACATGGAGTCCCGCCGCCTCCGCCGCGGCCCGCAGCGAGGGGCTGTTTTCGGCCACCCACTCGAAGGCCTCGGGCACCTTCAGTTCCCGCTGTCGCTCCAGGACCCGTCGCACGTCGGCCGCGGTCGCGGCGGGGCCGCCGAGCGCGGGCCGCGCGTAGTACGGCCAGCCCGCGCCCTCCTGGACGAACAGGGTCAGCGCGCCGAAGTCCTCGGCGCGGGCCCCACCCACCCGCGGCACCGTGTCGTAGTACCGCTCCAGCTCGGACAGCGGCGAATCGATCATGTGGTCAGTCATCCGGCCATCCAAACAAAGCGGCGCCGCCCGGGCACCCCCATTCCGGCGCCGCTCACGGCCACACGCTCAGGCGCCCTCCTTCAAGACCCGCGAGATCAGCGCCCGCTGGGCCTCCGTGAGGTTCGGCTCCGCGCAGGCCACCGTCCGCCCGTCCACCGTGATCCGGTACGAGAAGCCGTCCCGGACCCGGTCCGCCGGGTCGCCCGGCGGAGCGGGCCGCAGCGCGAGCCGGGCCAGGGCCTGCCACTCGTCCTCGTCCGGCCGGCCGGAGGTGTCCACCTCGGCCCGCCGTTCGATGCCCGCGAAGCCGCCCGTCCGTACCACCTGAATCCGCATGGGAGCTCTCTACCCCGCGAGCGGGACGCCCACGGCGGACCACGCCTTCTGGAGCGCCTGGTGCTCGGCGCCGCCGTCGCCGTACCGGGTCACGGCCGCGGCCGTCGAGAGCCTGGCGAAGTCCGCGAAGTCCGCGTTCTCGGCGAGCTCCCCGCCGGTCAGGGCGTCGTACCAGATCTGCCCGGCCCGCTCCCAGGCCTTGCCGCCCAGCTCGGTCGCCACGATGTAGAAGGCGTGGTTGGGGATGCCCGAGTTGATGTGGACCCCGCCGTTGTCGCTGTGGGTGTTCACGTAGTCGTCCATGGTGCCCGGCTGCGGGTCCTTGCCGAGCTCGTCGTCGTCGTACGCGGTGCCGGGCGCCTTCATGGAGCGCAGCGCCACCCCCGTGACATCGGGGCCCAGCAGCCCGGCCCCGATCAGCCAGTCGGCCTGCTCGGCGGTCTGCTCCAGGGAGTACTGCTTGATCAGCGAGCCGAAGACGTCCGACATCGACTCGTTCAGGGCGCCGGACTGCCCGTGGTAGGTCAGGTTGGCCGTGTACTGGGTGACCCCGTGGGTCAGCTCGTGCCCGATGACGTCCACCGACACGGTGAAGTCGAGGAAGAGGTCCCCGTCCCCGTCGCCGAAGACCATCTGCTGGCCGTCCCAGAAGGCGTTGTTGTACTCCTCGCCGTAGTGGACGGTCGCGTCCAGGGCGAGACCGGAGTCGTCGATCGAGCGCCGCCCGAAGCCCTTCAGGAACAGTTCGTAGGTGGCCCCGAGTCCCGCGTACGCGCGGTTGACCGTGGCGTCCTTGCTCAGCGGGCCGCCCTCCCCGCGCACCTTCCTCCCGGGCAGCCGGGTGCGGTGCTGGGCGTCGTAGATCGTCCGGTCCGGTTCGTCGGAGACCGGCACGGCGAGGGCGGGGACGATCCCGCGGACGGCGGTGACCCGGCGCCGGGTGCGCAGCAGGGAGTCGCGTTCGAGGGTGCGCTGGGCGAGGTCGGCGCGGCGGGCGTCCGCGGACCGGGCGGCCTTGTCGAGGAGGTGCGGCGGTACGACGGTGCAGAAGACGGGGTGATGGCGGTGAGCGTGGGAGGCATCCATGCCCGGCAATGTGGCAGTGCGTCATGGTGCTGTCACTAGCTGCGACCATGATTCATTCACTTGTCTGAAAGCGGTAACGCTGGATTGACGGAACATCCTGACGTGATGGGATGAAACGAGGTTTGGCTCACATTTAGGGCAAATCGGACCCTCGGGTCTTGCATACTGAAACAGGTCCTCGCGACACGGCGCGGCTCGGCTAGGCTCGGTCCATCATGCGTTTCGGGCTGCTTCTCCTTAGCCGCCGCGGCGAGGGTCTGTAGTCGTAGGCCGACCCCCTCCCCGCGGAGTTCGGTGTTGCGGTTTTCACTACCGCCGTCGGCCGTCCCAGCGAACTACACGCGGACACGCGAGGAGCCCAACGCCATGAGCCAGCAGCCTTTTGTCGGTCGCCCCACGCCCATCACGAACGCGACCCACACCCAGCAGTCCTCCGGGATGCCGATCCACAAGTACGGACAGTACGAGCAGGTGGACATCCCGGACCGCACCTGGCCGGGCGCCCGCGTCACCAAGGCCCCCCGCTGGCTCTCCACCGACCTGCGCGACGGAAACCAGTCGCTGATCGACCCGATGACCCCCGCCCGCAAGCGCGAGATGTTCGACCTGCTGGTGCGCATGGGCTACAAGGAGATCGAGGTCGGCTTCCCCTCCTCCGGCGAGACCGACTTCGCCTTCGTGCGCTCCATCATCGAAGAGGGCGCGATCCCGGACGACGTGACCATCTCCGTACTGACCCAGGCCCGCGAGGACCTGATCGAGCGGACCGTGGAGTCGGTGGTCGGCGCCAAGCGCGCCACCGTCCACCTGTACAACGCGACCGCCCCGACCTTCCGCCGGGTCGTCTTCCGCGGCTCCAAGGAGCAGATCAAGCAGATCGCCGTCGACGGCACCCGCCTGGTCATGGAGTACGCCGAGAAGCTGCTGGGTCCGGAGACCACCTTCGGCTACCAGTACAGCCCGGAGATCTTCACCGACACCGAGCTGGACTTCGCCCTCGAGGTCTGCGAGGCCGTCTGCGACGTCTGGCAGCCGGCCGAGGGCCGCGAGATCATCCTGAACCTGCCCGCCACCGTGGAGCGCTCGACGCCGTCCACGCACGCGGACCGCTTCGAGTGGATGGGCCGCAACCTGACCCGCCGCGAGCACATCTGCATCTCCGTCCACCCGCACAACGACCGCGGCACCGCCGTGGCCGCCGCCGAACTGGCCCTGATGGCCGGCGCCGACCGCATCGAGGGCTGCCTGTTCGGGCAGGGCGAGCGCACCGGCAACGTCGACCTGATCACCCTGGGCATGAACCTGTTCTCCCAGGGCATCGACCCGCAGATCGACTTCTCGCAGATCGACGAGATCCGTCGCACCAGCGAGTACTGCAACCAGATGGAAGTCCACCCGCGCCACCCCTACGCGGGCGACCTCGTCTACACCGCCTTCTCCGGCTCCCACCAGGACGCCATCAAGAAGGGCTTCGACGCCATGGAGGCCGACGCGGCCGCCCGGGGCAAGACCGTCGACGACATCGAGTGGGCCGTTCCGTACCTGCCCATCGACCCGAAGGACGTCGGCCGGTCCTACGAGGCGGTCATCCGCGTCAACTCGCAGTCCGGCAAGGGCGGCATCGCCTACGTCCTGAAGAACGACCACAAGCTGGACCTGCCGCGCCGGATGCAGATCGAGTTCTCCCGGATCATCCAGGCCAAGACCGACTCCGAGGGCGGAGAGGTCACGCCGAAGGCGATCTGGTCGGTCTTCGAGGACGAGTACCTGCCCAACCCCGAGAACCCGTGGGGCCGAGTCCAGCTGCGCTCCGGTTCCACCGCGACCGACAAGGACGGCACGGACACCCTGACCGTCGAGGCGGTCGTGGACGGCGTGGAGGCGGTCCTGGACGGCACCGGCAACGGTCCGATCTCGGCCTTCTTCGACGCGCTGGCCGGCATCGGCATCGACGCCCGCCTGCTGGACTACACCGAGCACACCATGAGCGAGGGCGCCTCCGCCGTGGCCGCCTCGTACATCGAGTGCGCCATCGACGGCCGTGTCCTGTGGGGCATCGGTATCGACGCCAACACCACCCGCGCCTCCCTGAAGGCGGTCATCTCCGCCGTCAACCGCGCGGGCCGCTGATCCCCCGTACGTGAGCCCCGCCCCCTTCCCGGCCGAAGGGGGCGGGGCCGCGTCGTTCAGCGAGCCAGGTAGCCGCCGTCCACCGGCAGGATCGCGCCCGTCACGAACGAGGCCGCGTCCGAGGCCAGGAAGGCGATGACCCGGGCCACCTCCTCCGGCTCGCCGAGCCGCCCCATCGGGTGCGCCCCCGCCATCTGCGACAGGTACTCCGGCCCGCCCGGCTCGTCCCGCAGCGCGATCACCCGCTCCGTACGGATGGTTCCCGGTGCCACCGCGTTGACCCGGATCCCGTGCGCGGCCCACTCCACCGCGAGGTGCTTGGTCAGCCCCGACGCCACGAACTTCGCGGGTCCGTACGCGGCCTGGCGCGCCTGGCCGGCCACTCCCGAGATCGAGGACACGCAGACCAGAGCCCCGCCGGGCCGCGGCTGCGCGGTCATCGCCTCGATGGCGTACTTGCAGGTCAGGAACATGCCGCGACCGTCGACCGCCATGACGTGGTCCCAGTCCTCGGGGCTGGTCTCCCGTACGTCGGAGAGCGGGAGCACCCCGGCGTTCGCCACGGCGACGTCCAGGCGTCCGTACGCCCGGACCGCCGCGGCCACCATCGCTCGATTGGCCTCCGGATCGGCGACGTCACCGGCGACCGCGGTGATCGCGTACCCCTCGGCGGCCAGTTCCGTACGCAGGGCCTCGACCCCGGAGGCATTGATGTCGGCCGCGGTCACCCGGGCCCCCGAGCGGGCCAGCAGCAGGGCGGTGGCCCGGCCGATCCCGCTCGCGGCGCCGGTGACCAGACAGGACTTCTCGTTCATGCGGCGAACCCTAGAGGGAGCGGGTCGGGCCCCGGGGGACGCCGGGGGCGCAGACCGGCCAAGTCCGCGGCCCCGGCACATGTTGTCTTGTCACACGACTGACGCATCCTCACTGATGTGGCTAACATCACGCCCACCCGGCGATGTTGCCGGAAGGTTACGGAGGTGCGACGTGCTGCCAGTTCGGGGTGGGGACGGCCGGAAGCTGACGGTCTGGGGCACCCGTACCACCTGGAGCACCGTGGGCGACGGGGAGTTCTTCTGCCCGGCCTGCGGTGGCGACCGCAACTACCGCCGGCGCACCGGACGACGCCGGTTCACCGTCCTCGGGGTGCCGCTGCTGCCCCGCGGGCAGGACGGGCCCGTCATCGAGTGCCAGGGCTGCCGCGCCCGCTTCGACACCGACGTCCTGGACCACCTCACCACGACCCGCTTCACGGCCCTCCTGCGCGACGCCGTGCACACCGTGGCGCTCGCCGTGCTCACCGCGGGCGGGACGACCTCGCGCAGCGCGCTGGAGGCCGCGGTGGGCGCCGTACGGGCCGCGGGCTTCCAGGACTGCACCGAGGAGCAGCTGGAGTCCCTCGTGGAGGCGCTGTCCACGGACGAGGGCCGGCTCGGGCTGTACGACGTCCCGGAGTGCTGCGGGGCGGCGCTGTCGATAGAGCTGCACGAGGCCCTGGAGCCGCTGGCCCCGCACCTGGCCGGCCCGGGTCGTGAATCGATCCTGCTCCAGGGGGCCCGTATCGCGCTCGCGGACGGCCCGTACACCCCGGCCGAGCGCGAGGTGCTCGCCACGATCGGCGCGGCGCTGCGGATCGACACGGACGAGGTGGCCCGGCTGCTGTCGGCGGTGCGTGCGCCCTAAGGCCCGGATCGGACACGAACGGGCCCTGCGCGAGCAAGCGGCGCAGGGCCCGTTCGTGTCCGTCCGGCGGCCCCGATCCGGCCGAATCGGCCTTCCGTGACGTAACGATCCGGCCTCACGAGGCTGATTTCGGGACGCCCGAACGCCGTGTTGAAGGGCGCGGACGCCTCTTTCATGCCCGGTCTGTCCACCAGTCGGACGCCCGGAACAGCGCCTTCGACCTTGCCTGCCTGAAGGGCCGCAAACCACATACCCGCACGTCAGGATGGGCGCACTGCGCGGTCGTGGGGAAGGAGCGTCGCGCTCCGGGTCGCCGTGCGCATACCCCCGCCGAGGGATCCGCACCACTGGAGAAACCTCCAGATCGAGCAGCCGTGAGCGTCAACAGTTTGTCGAAGTCGACGATACCTGTGAGGCCCCCCACAGGCGTTCAATTCCGGTCACACGACAAGACGGCGCCGTTAACACAGCGCGGCTTCGATTCACCTCGACGTGAACGCACTGACAACCCTGGCGTACCAACGGGTTAGCGACCCACTGCGCCCAGGGACAACCAGATCTCCTCTCACTTACCTACCTTGAAGGGCAAGGCTGAGATGGCACGTGTCGCCGCCCGGCTTTCCACCGACGGAGAGCGGAGCACGCACCCGGTCGACGAGGTGCTCCCCCTCCCCAAGCTCGCGCTGTACGGCTTCCAGCACGTACTCGCCTTCTACGCCGGCGCGGTGATCGTTCCGATCATCGTCGGCAACGCGCTGAAGCTGAGCCCTGAACAGCTCGTCTACCTGATCAACGCGGACCTCTTCACCTGCGGTATCGCCTCGATCATCCAGGCCTGGGGCATAGGCCGGATCGGTGCCCGACTGCCACTGATCCAGGGCGTGACCTTCACCGCGGTCTCCCCGATGATCGCCATCGGGCTCGGTGCCGGAGGCGGCACCGCCGCACTCCTGGTCATCTACGGCGCGGTGATCACCGCCGGTATCGCCACCTTCGCCTTCGCCTGGCTGCCGGCCAAGGCGTTCCGGACCGTCATGCGGCTGTTCCCGCCGGTCGTCACCGGCACGGTGATCACCGTCCTGGGCATCGTCCTGATCCCGGTCGGCCTCAACGACGCGGCCGGCGGCCTCGGCAGCCCCGGCTTCGGAGACCCGAAGAACTTCGCCTACGCCGGCGGCACGATGCTCTTCATCCTGATCCTGATGAAGATCGGAAAGCCGTTCCTGTCCAGCATCTCGATCCTCCTCGGCCTGGTCGTCGGCACCACCGTCGCCTTCCTCCTCGGAGACGCCAAGTTCGGCGACGTGAGCAACTCCGAGTGGATCGGCGTCACCACCCCCTTCCACTTCGGCGCCCCGAAGTTCGAGTGGTTCCCGATCGTCCTGATGCTCATCGTCATGCTGATCACCATGGTCGAGACGACCGGTGACACCTACGCCGTCGGCGACATCGTCGGCAAGGAGGTCGACAGCGAGACCGTGGCCCGCGCCCTGCGTGCCGACGGCGCGGCGACCGCCCTCGGCGGTGTCCTCAACTCCTTCCCGTACGTGGCCTTCGCCGAGAACGTCGGCCTGGTGCGGATGACGAAGGTGAAGAGCCGGTTCGTGGTCGTCGCCGCGGGTGTCTTCATGATCATCCTGGGTCTGCTGCCCAAGGCCGCCGCGATCGTCGCCGCCGTCCCGCACGGGGTCCTCGGCGGCGCCGCGACCGTCATGTTCGCCATGGTCGCCCTGGCCGGCATCCAGACCCTGGCCAAGGTGGACCTCAAGGAGGAGAAGAACGCGCTGATCGTCGGCGTCTCCCTCGCCTTCGCCCTGCTCCCCGCGACCGTCCCGGTCTTGTTCACCAAGCACATGGACCCGGACCTGTCCTCCCTGCTCAACAGCGGTGTGACGCTGGGTGCCACGGCCGCCATCGCCCTCAACCTGGTCTTCAACGGCCTGGGCAAGGAAGGCGCCCACGACGTCCCCAAGGTCGAACTGCCCGCCCAGGTCGCGGCGGGCGGGGACACCGCGGACGACGCGGACTGCGCAGCAGCCGCACCGGACAGGTCGGGCGAGGGCGAAGCAGCCCGGACGCCGGCCTCCTGACCCTCCCGAGGGGGACCCCGGCCGGGCCCCGGGCCCGGCCGGGGTCGCTGCCGTCCCCGCGGTGACACGCTGCCCGCGCTCCCGCCGCCGTACGGGACAATGGGCGCATGAGTCTGTTCCGCGACGACGGCATCGTGCTGCGCACCCAGAAGCTGGGTGAGGCGGACCGCATCATCACGCTGCTGACCCGCGGCCACGGCCGGGTGCGGGCCGTCGCCCGCGGGGTCCGGCGTACCAAGTCCAAATTCGGTGCCCGGCTGGAACCTTTCTCCCACGCCGACGTGCAGTTCTTCGCGCGCGGCAGCGAGCTGATCGGCCGCAGCCTGCCGCTCTGCACCCAGACCGAGATCATCGCCCCGTACGGCAGCGGCATCGTCACCGACTACGCCCGCTACACCGCCGGCACCGCGATGCTGGAGACCGCCGAGCGGTTCACCGAGAACGAGGGCGAGCCCGCCGTGCAGCAGTACCTGCTGCTCGTCGGAGCCCTGCGCACCCTCTCGCGCGGCGAGCACGAAGCGAACCTCATCCTCGACGCCTTCCTGCTGCGCTCGCTGGCCGTCAACGGCTATGCGCCCAGCTTCGAGGACTGCGCGAAGTGCGGCATCCACGGACCCAACCGGCACTTCTCCATCGCCGCGGGCGGGGTGATATGCGGGGACTGCCGGGTGCCCGGCAGCGTCGTACCCTCGTCTGAGGCCATCGCCCTGCTCAGCGCCCTGCTGACGGGCGACTGGGGGCATGCCGACGCGTGTGAGGCGCGTCACGTGCGGGAGGGTAGCGGGCTGGTCTCCGCCTATCTGCACTGGCATCTGGAGCGCGGGCTGCGCTCCCTGCGATACGTCGAGAAATAGGAGCTGGACACATGGCACGACGCGGGATTCTGGGGCGCTCTCGCCGCGAGTACAAGGTTCCCGAGCCGCTTCCGTCCGGTGAGCGCCCGCCGAAGATCCCCGGCGAGCTGGTCCCGAACCACGTAGCGGTCGTCATGGACGGCAACGGCCGCTGGGCCAAGGAGCGAGGTCTGCCGCGTACCGAGGGCCACAAGGTCGGCGAGGGCGTGGTGCTCGACGTGCTCAAGGGCTGCCTGGAGATGGGCGTCAAGAACCTCTCCCTGTACGCCTTCTCGACGGAGAACTGGAAGCGCTCGCCCGACGAGGTCCGCTTCCTGATGAACTTCAACCGCGATGTCATCCGCCGCCGCCGCGACGAGATGAACGAGCTCGGCATCCGTATCCGCTGGGTCGGCCGCATGCCGAAGATGTGGAAGTCGGTCGTCCAGGAGCTCCAGATCGCACAGGAGCAGACCGTCGACAACGACGCGATGACCCTGTACTTCTGCGTCAACTACGGCGGCCGCGCGGAGATCGCGGACGCGGCGCAGGCCATCGCCCGCGATGTCGCGGCGGGCAGGCTGGACCCGTCGAAGGTGAACGAGAAGACCTTCGCGAAGTACATGTACTACCCGGACATGCCGGACGTGGACCTCTTCCTGCGCCCCAGCGGCGAGCAGCGCACGTCCAACTACCTGCTCTGGCAGAGCGCGTACGCCGAGATGGTCTTCCAGGACGTGCTGTGGCCGGACTTCGACCGCCGCAACCTGTGGGCGGCCTGCCTGGAGTACGCGCAGCGCGACCGCCGCTTCGGCGGGGCGGTGCCGAACCAGTCGGAACCGGGCACCTCCGCCTGACACGGGTGCGTGGCCGCCGGCGTGCTGCTGTGGGTGATCACCCTGTTCGGTCCGCGGCTCCAGGCACGGGCCTTCCGGGGGCTGCTGGAGAAGTCGGGGGAGACCCGGGCCGTCGTCGACGGCTCGGGAGTCCGGCTGACGGCGGCGTCCTGCGAGTCGCGCGTCGGCTGGGCCGCGCAGCCGAGGTACGTGGACGGCCGACGCCTTCGTCCTGCTGAGCGAGACAAGGGGGCGGTGGCCGTGACGGTCCTGCCCGAGCGGGGAATCAAGGCCCCGGCCGACGCCGACGACCTGCGCGCCCTCCTGGACGCACACCTGCGCCGGCTCCAGCGGCCCGGTCCCCGGCCGGGCCGGGCGGCCGGCCTAGACCGAGGCGGCCGCCGCGCAGTCGGCGCAGGTGCCGAAGATCTCCACCGTGTGCGCCACGTTCACGTAGCCGTGCTCGGCCGCGATGGACTCCGCCCACTTCTCCACGGCCGGACCCTCCACCTCGACCGCCTTGCCGCACTTGCGGCACACCAGGTGGTGGTGGTGATCGCCGGTGGAACAGCGGCGGTAGACGGACTCGCCGTCGCTGGTGCGCAGGACGTCGACCTCGCCGGCGTCCGCGAGCGACTGGAGAGTGCGGTAGACGGTGGTCAGGCCCACGGAGTCGCCACGGTGCTTGAGCATGTCGTGGAGTTCCTGGGCGCTGCGGAACTCGTCCACCTCGTCCAGCGCCGCCGCGACCGCGGCCCGCTGCCGGGTGGATCGTCCTCGTACTGGCGCGGTATTCATCTCGCCAGGCGCAGTCGCCACCGGTTCCTCCTCGTATCGGCCTCGGCCCATTGTGCCAGGCGGCCGACCTTTCTAGACCTTCACATCGTCCCTCGTGCAGACCTCTTCGGTGGCGGCGCGGGCCGCCTTGGCCCGGCGCCTGGCCAGCGGCGCCGACAGGGCCGTCATCACGACGAAGACGGCGATGGCGAGCAGCACGATGGCCGCGCCGGAGGGTGCGTCGAGGTAGTAGGTGGCGGTCACGCCGCTGAGCGAGACCAGGACGCCGATCAGCATGGCCAGCGACAGCGTCGCTGCGAAGCCCCGGGTGACCCGCTGGGCGGCCGCGACGGGGATCACCATCATGGCGCTGACCAGCAGCAGGCCCACGATCCGCATCGCCACCGTGACGGTGAGGGCGGCCGTGACGGCCATCAGGAGGTTCAGCGCGCGCACCGGCATGCCGGTGACCCGGGCGAACTCCTCGTCCTGGCTGATGGCGAACAGCTGGCGGCGCAGGCCGACGGTGACGCCGAGTACGAAGACGGCGAGGAGCACCGCGGCCCAGACGTCCTCCGGCGCGACGGTGGTGATGCCGCCGAAGAGGTAGCTGGACAGGGTCGCGGTGGAGCCGCCGGCCATGTTGATGATCATGACGCCGCCGGCCAGGCCGCCGTAGAACAGCATGGCGAGCGCGATGTCGCCGCTGGTCTTGCCGCGCGAGCGGATGTGCTCCATGCCCACCGCGCCGACGACGGCGACGAGGGAGGCCATCCACACCGGGCTGGTGTTCAGCAGGAAGCCGAGGCCGACACCGGTGGTGGCCACGTGGCCGATGCCGTCGCCCATGACCGCCTGGCGGCGCTGGACGAGGTACGTGCCGATCGCGGGCGCGGTGAGCCCGACGATGGCGGCCGCGATCAGGGCCCGCTGCATGAAGGCGTATTCGAGGAGGTCCATCAGCTCAGCAGTCCCGTCCGCAGGGGCTCGGCGCCGTGCGCCGCGTGGGGGTGTACGTGGTCGTGGCCGGGCAGCGCGTGCTGACCCACGGCCTCCGGGGGCGGGCCGTCGTGGACCACGCAGCCGTCGCGCAGGACGACGGCCCGGTCGATCAGGGGCTCCAGCGGGCCCAGCTCGTGCAGGACGAGGAGGAGGGTGGTGCCGAGGGCCTTCTGCTCGCGCAGGGCGTTCGCGAGAACCTCCTGGTTGGCGAGGTCCACCCCCGCCATCGGCTCGTCCATGATCAGGAGTTCGGGTTCGACGGCGAGCGCCCGGGCTATGAGCACCCGCTGGTGCTGGCCGCCGGAGAGGGCGTCGACCGAGGAGGAGGCGTACTGCTCCATGCCGAGCAGGGCCAGCGCGCGCTCGACCGCGGCCTTGTCGGCCTTGCGCAGGAGCCCGAAGCGGGAGCGGGCGAGCCGGCCGGCGGAGACCACCTCGCGGACGGTGGCGGGAACCCCGCTGGCCGCCGTGGTGCGCTGCGGGACGTACCCGATGCGCGACCACGAGCGGAAGCGCTTGAACTCGGTGCCGAAGAGGGACAGCTCGCCGTCGGCCAGCGGGACCTGGCCGACCACGGCGCGCACGGCCGTGGACTTGCCGGAGCCGTTGGCGCCGAGCAGCGCGACGACCTCGCCGCGGTGGACGGTGAGGTCGACGCCGCGCAGCACGGGGCGCGAGCCGAGCGAGGCCGTGGCCCCGCGCAGGGATATGACGGGCTGGTCCGCTGCCTGTGCCGGCGTGGACTGCATGGCTCGCGCCTCCGTTGCTGCTGTCATCTACTTGGCTCCGAGGGCCTTCTGGAGGTTCTTCAGGTTGGACCGCATGACCTCGAGGTAGTCAGCGCCCTGGGACTTGTCGGTGATTCCTTCGAGCGGGTCCAGGACGTCGGTCCTCAGACCGGTGTCCGCCGCCAGGGTCCGGGCCGTCTTGTCGCTGGCCAGGGTCTCGAAGAACACGGTGGAGACATTCTCCTGCTTGGCGAGGCCCTGGAGTTCCTTCATCCGGGCCGGGCTCGGCTCGGACTCGGGGTCGACGCCGGAGATGGCCTCCTGGTCGAGGCCGTAGCGCTCGGCGAGGTAGCCGAAGGCGGAGTGGGTGGTGATGAACGTTTTGGACGAGGTGTTCCGCAGGCCGTCCTTGAACTCCGTGTCCAGCGCGGTCAGTTTGCCGACCAGCTCGTCGGTGTTCTTCCTGTAGTCCGCCGCGTGGTCGGGGTCGGCCTTCTCCAGGGCCGCGCCGACTCCCTTGGCGATCTCCGCGTACTTGGCGGGGTCGAGCCAGACGTGCGGGTCCTGGCCGGCCTCGCCGTGGCTGTGGTCGTGCCCCTCGCCCTCGGCGTGACCCTCGGCGCCGTGGTCGTGGCCGGAGGAGCCGTGGACCTCGAGGGCGGTCAGGGTCGCGGCGTCGACGATGTTCTTCACGCCGGACTGGGCGACGGCCTTGTCGACGGCGGGCTGCAGGCTCTTGAGGTAGACGACGACGTCGGCCTCGCCGAGCTGCGCGGTCTGCTTGGGACTGATCTCCAGGTCGTGCGGTTCGACGCCGGGCTTGGTCAGGCTGTCGACCTTCACGTGGTCCTTGCCGATCTGCTCGGCGAGGAACTGCATCGGATAGAAGGACGCCGTCACGCCGACCTTGCCGTCCTTGCCGCCACCGGTGCCGGCGGCGGCTCCGGAGCAGGCGGTCAGGGCCGTGGCGCCGAGGGCGACGGCTCCGGCGAGGGCGGCGGTGGGTATGAGGCGTCGTACGTTCATGACATCCATTTTCATCAAAGATGGAAACGATTGTCAAAAACCCAGGTGGGAGGCCCGGGCGGGCGGCCGTGGAAGGGGAACCGATTTGAAAGGGGGGGTGCGGGCGCCGGTAATCTAAAGACTTCGCCGTTCGTCCTCGTAATGAAGAGAGCACCGTGGCCGCCGACAAGATCGAAACCATCGTCAGCCTGAGCAAGCGCCGTGGCTTCGTTTTCCCGTGCAGTGAGATCTACGGCGGCTCCAAGGCCGCCTGGGACTACGGCCCGCTCGGTGTCGAGCTCAAGGAGAACATCAAGCGCCAGTGGTGGAAGGCGATGGTCACCGGACGTGAGGACATCGTCGGTATCGACTCGTCCGTGATCCTGGCCCCCGAGGTCTGGGTGGCCTCCGGCCACGTCGCCACCTTCTCGGACCCGCTGACCGAGTGCACCGCCTGTCACAAGCGCCACCGCGCCGACCACCTTGAAGAGGCGTACGAGGCCAAGCACGGCCGTCTGCCCGCCAATGGTCTTGCCGACATCAACTGCCCCCACTGCGGTGTGAAGGGCCAGTTCACCGAGCCCAAGCAGTTCTCCGGCATGCTGGAGACCCACCTCGGCCCGACCCAGGACACCGGCTCCAAGGCGTACCTGCGCCCCGAGACCGCCCAGGGCATCTTCACCAACTTCGCCCAGGTGCAGGTCACCTCGCGCAAGAAGCCGCCCTTCGGCATCGCGCAGATGGGCAAGTCCTTCCGGAACGAGATCACTCCGGGCAACTTCATCTTCCGCACGCGCGAGTTCGAGCAGATGGAGATGGAGTTCTTCGTCAAGCCGGGCGAGGACGAGCAGTGGCAGGAGTACTGGATGCAGGAGCGGTGGAACTGGTACCGCGACCTCGGCATCCGCGAGGAGAACATCCGCTGGTACGACCACCCGAAGGAGAAGCTGTCCCACTACTCGAAGCGCACCGCCGACATCGAGTACCGCTTCAACTTCGGTGGTAACGAGTTCTCCGAGCTCGAAGGCGTGGCCAACCGGACCGACTTCGACCTCAAGGCGCACTCGGCCGCCTCGGGCCAGGACCTGGTGTACTTCGACCAGGAGACCAAGGAGCGCTACACCCCGTACGTCATCGAGCCCGCAGCCGGTGTGAACCGCGCGATGCTCGCCTTCATGCTCGACGCGTTCAACGAGGACGAGGCCCCCAACGCCAAGGGCGTCATGGAGAAGCGCACCGTGATGCGCTTCGACCCGCGCCTGGCCCCGATCAAGGTCGCCGTCCTGCCGCTGTCCCGCAACGCGCAGCTGTCGCCGAAGGCCAAGGGCCTCGCCGCCGACCTGCGCAAGTTCTGGAACATCGAGTTCGACGATGCGGGCGCCATCGGCCGCCGCTACCGCCGTCAGGACGAGATCGGTACGCCGTTCTGCGTCACCGTCGACTTCGACACCCTGGACGACAACGCGGTGACCGTGCGCGAGCGCGACACCATGAAGCAGGAGCGCGTCTCCCTGGACCAGATCCAGACCTACCTCGGCAGCCGCCTGCTCGGCTGCTAGTAGGCCATCCCGGCCCTGCCGTACCGAGACCGGTGGCCCGGCGCGCTCGCAGCGCGCCGGGCCACCGGTCTTTCGCGGGCGGATCCGGGTCAGGAGGTCTTGGCCGCTGCCGCCTCCGACGCTGCCGCCTCCGACGCTGCCGCCTCGGCCGCGCGGCGCTCGCCCTCGGCCTGGGACCGCTTCCCGTACATGGCGGTCCACACGCCGAGCGCGCCCAGCACCCCGTAGATCATGATCGGGCTGACCACCACCATGGTCGCGGTGCTCAGCGTGTAGGCCAGGAACACGCGGACGAGGGCCTCGGCGACGTACGCGAGGCCCCACACCAGCGTCATCCGGTTCATGGTGGTGCGGAAGCCCTCGTACTGCCACAGGCCATTCCACCAGGCGGTGCTCTCCGGTGTGCCGTCGGTGGCGAACCTGCGGCCGAAGTAGAACATCAACGGGCGCGGCGCGAGCAGCGTCGCCAGGCAGAGCAGCCCGAACAGCCCGGTCACGCCCGAGTCCTTGATCAGCAGGGCGCGGGCCGAGTGCGCGCCGACGAGCGAGACGACGGCGGTGATCATCAGGAAGACCAGGGTGACGATGGCGAACTCGTCGAGCTTGCGCCGCCAGGCCAGGCTGATGACGCTGTCGAGCACCGGCCAGGCGCTGCTGAGCAGCAGCGCCGAGAAGGCGCTCCAGTTGTGGTCCTCGGTGAGCACGTTGTACGTGATGATCGGCGCGACGACGTTGAGCCCGATGGTCAGGATCCAGCCGAGCGCGGCGGCGCCGCCCGAGCGCTCGGGAGGCGCGGGTCGTGCGTCTTGAGCTGCTGAAGCGGACAAGGTTCCCCCTGGAGCGTGCCTGATGATGCGCGGTGGGGGGACCGTACGGAGATTGACGGGACGCGAACAACCCGAACGCGACCAAAATGATCATCAAGTTGTCCGGACTGATGGGTTCCGGACGGGGGCGGACCCGCGTCAGGCTCGCAGGCCCCGGATCACGAGGGCGGTGACCGCCTCGAACTCGGTGATGATCGTCGGCGAGAGCCAGTCCGCCGCGTACTGCGGGTCGTGGAAGCGGCCTGTGGCATCGAACACCGCACGCGCGGCCGCCGGCACATCGTCCGCCGCGAGCGAGCCCGCCGCAACGCCCTCGGAGATGATCCGGCCCAGCTGGTCGATCAGCTCGGTCAGATGCGCGTCCACCACGCCGCTGTTCTCGGTGATCAGCACGGTGTAGGTGGCGAACAGCTCCGGGTCGTCGCCCGCCTTGTGGCGCTTGGCCTCGAAGAGCGCCTCCAGCCACGCCTCCAACTTGGATGGGGCGCTCCCGGCGGGTGCCGAGGTGATCTCCTCCAGCATGACCACGCTCCTGGCGAGCCAGCGGTCCGTGACGGCCTCGCGCAGCGCCGCCTTCGACGGGAAGTGCCGGTACACGCTGCCGTGGCTGACGCCCAGGGCCCGGGCCACGTCCACCACCGTCGCCTTGGTGGGGCCGAAGCGGCGCAGCACCTCCTCGGTGGTTTCGAGAATGCGCTCGGGGGTCAGGGGCTCGGCAGCAGCGGGGGGCATGAGTACGACCGTACCGTCAGCTCAGTGCTCGCTGTCGAGGTGGGCCATCTGGGCCGCCGGGTACCTCTCGCCGGCCGCCGCGCCCGCCGGAACGGCCTCCTCGATGGCGGCCAGGTCGGCCGCGTCGAGCGAGACGTCCACGGCACCCAGTGCCTCGGCGAGCCGGTCCCGGCGCCGGGCCCCCACCAGCGGCACCAGGTCGACCCCGTGCCGCGGCCCCTGCGCGAGCACCCAGGCGATGGCGGTCTGCGCGACGCTCACACCCTTGCCCGCGGCGACCTTGCGGAGGGCCTCCACCAGGTCGAGGTTCCGGTCGAGGTTGTCACCCTGGAAGCGCGGGCTCATCCCGCGGAAGTCGCCGGGGGCCAGCGCGCGGTCACGGGTGAAGTGGCCGCTGATGAGGCCGCGCGACAGCACCCCATACGCCGTGATCCCGATGCCGAGTTCGCGGGCGGCCGGCAGGATCTCCTCCTCGATGCCGCGGGAGATCAGCGAGTACTCGATCTGGAGGTCGCAGATCGGGGCCACGGCGGCGGCCCGGCGCAGGGTGTCCGCGCCGACCTCGGAGAGCCCGATGTGGCGCACGTGCCCGGCTTCGACCGCCTCGGCGATGGCGCCGACGGTCTCCTCGATCGGCACGTCCGGGTCCACGCGGGCGATCCGGTAGATGTCGATGTGGTCCCGGCCGAGCCGCTGGAGCGAGTAGGCCAGGAAGTTCTTGACGGCCTCGGGCCGGCCGTCATAGCCGGTGAAGCCGCCCTCGACCGTGCGCAGCGCGCCGAACTTGACGCTGGTCAGCGCCCGCTCGCGGGCCGTGGCGGGGGCCGTGCGCAGGGCTTCGTTGATCAGCAGTTCGTTGTGGCCCATGCCGTAGAAGTCGCCGGTGTCCAGCAGCGCGTTCGAGTCGCCCGGGGTGGCCTCCAGGTAGGCGTGGATGGTCGCGACGGACTCGGCGCGGTCCGCCTCGCCGTAGAGGGCGGACATCCCCATGCAGCCCAGCCCCAGTGGGAAGACGGTGGGGCCGGTGCTGCCGAGGGTGCGTCGGTCGGTGGTCACGGCGGAAGGGTTCTCGTTCTTCGTCATGCAACGAGAATGGCATGACGAATGACAGATTTCAATATCTGTCATTCGTCAGTGTCAGGCGAGGATGCGCAGCACCAGTGCGGCCGCCGCGATCAGGGTGAGGACGGCCGCCGGCGCCAGGTCGTAGTCCTTGACCCGCAGGTGACTGATGACCGCGCCGATGAAGTAGAGGGTCACGCCGACGGCCGCGGCCACGCCGAGCGGAGTCACCCACAGGCCCGCCACCAGGCCGATCGCGCCCGCGGCCTTGAGGGTGGCCAGGCGCGGCAGCCAGGAGTCCGGGACCTGGACCTTCTGCATGTTCGCCACGATCTGGTCGTTGCGCTGGAGGGTGAAGGTGGCCGAGGCGGCGAGGGCGAGGGCGAGCAGGACGCCGACGACGGCGTAGGCGATGAACATGGAGATCTCCAACGGTCGGTGTTGTGGAACCATTGAATAGCATCAATGATATCTCCAATGCAATCATTTCCTGGTTGCTACGATGTGGACCATGACGGCAGATCAGGACGGACCGCACCCCCCGCAGCGGCTGGGCCTGCTGCTCGCCTGGCACGGATCGGTCACCCAGACCCGGATGAAGCGGGCCCTCGGCGCGGCCGGGCTCACCCCGCGGCACGCGATGACGCTGATGCACCTGGAGGGCGGCCCCATCAGCCAGCGGGCGCTCGCCGAGCGGCTGGAGGTGGACCCGAGCGTGCTCGTCGGGATCCTGAACGACCTGGAGGGCGAGGGCCTGGCCGAGCGCCGCCGGGACCCGGCCGACCGCCGCCGTCACAACGTGGCCATCACCGACGCCGGGGAAGCCGCCCTCCACAAGACGAACACCGCCCTCGACGAGGTCGAGAGCGGCATCTTCGCGGGCCTGTCGGACGCGGAGTGCGACCTACTGCGCGGCCTCCTCGACCGGGTCAACACCTCGGCCGAGGACTTCAACTGCGGCGAGTAGCCGCCCCGGGGAGCCGCCCGCCGCCCGCCGGCTAGCCGCGCGGCGAACCCGTGACGGCGGTGGCGCCCACCGGATCCTCCAGGGTGCGGGCGGTGCGTTCCGCCGTCGCCCGGGCCCAGGCGCCGCTCGTCGCCGCGCCCACGATCAGCACGAGCAGCCCGCAGACCGTGATGATCCACCACGCCGGCTGGGCCGCCGCCGAGAAGTCCGAGCCGTTCGCCAGCCCGGCCGCCAGTACGGATCCGATCACCGCGACGCCCAGCGTGCCGCCGGTCTGCCGGCTGGTGGAGGCGATGGCGGCCGCGACCCCGGCCTGGGAGCGCGGCATCCCGGACACCGCCGTATTGGTGATCGGCGCGTTCACCATGCCGAAGCCGAGCCCGAACAGCATGTATCCGGTGAACAGCAGCGGGTTCGACGTCTCGGCTTCGAACAGGGCGAACAGCAGCCCGCTCGCCGCCATCGCCACCCCCGCGATCAGCAGGCAGATCCGCGGCCCCCGGCTGCCCACCAGCCGCCCGGCCAGTGGTGCGAACACGACGGTCAGGCCGGCCATCGGCAGCATGTAGAGCCCGGCGTGCAGGGCGCTGAGCCCCCGGACGTCCTGGAGGTACAGCGTGTTCAGGAAGAGGAAGCCGGCCAGCCCGGCGAAGGCGCTGATCGCGATCACGGTCGCCCCGCTGAAGGGCGCGCTCCGGAAGAACCGGAGATCGATCAGCGGCTCCTTGCACCGGGGCTCGTGGATCAGCAGCCCCACGAACGAGGCGACGGCCACCACCGCGCATCCCAGGATCAGCGGCGAGCGCCAGCCGGCGGCCGGCGCCTCGATGATCCCGTACGTCAGACTGCCCAGCAGGGCGATGACCAGCACCTGGCCCAGTGGGTCCGGGCGCCGCGGCCGGGCCGCCCGGGACTCGGGGATGTGGCGCAGGGTCAGTGCGAACGCCGCCAGACCGATCGGCAGATTGATCAGGAAGATCGAGCGCCAGCCCACGGAGTCCACCAGCACCCCGCCGATCAGGGGTCCCGCCGCCATGGAGATACCGCCGACGGCCCCCCACACACCGATGGCCCGGGCCCGCTCGGCGGGATCGGTGAAGGTGTTGGTGATGATCGACATCGCCACCGGGTTGAGCATCGCGCCGCCCACCGCCTGGACCATCCGGAAGACGATCAGCCAGTCGAGGCTGGGGGCGAGCGAACAGAGCAGGGAGCCGACGGTGAAGGCCACCAGCCCGGCCACGAACACCTTGCGGCGGCCGATCCGGTCGGCCGTCGACCCCGCCAGCATCAGCAGCGAGGCCAGGACGAGGGTGTAGGCGTCGATGCTCCACTGCAGCCCCGCGACCGAGGCGTCCAGGTCGCGGCGCATCGAAGGGAGGGCGACGTTGAGCACGGTGTTGTCGAGGCTGACGATCAGCAGGCTCATGCAGCAGATCGCCAGGACGAGCACGCGCTGCCGGGGACTCGGCTCGATCATGCGCCGATGCTACGTCCGCGCCACCCCCTCGGCATGCGGGACAATGGGCGGATGACCACGCTCCCTCCGCCCCTCGCGATCGGCCCGTACACCGTGCAGCCCCCGGTGGTGCTCGCGCCCATGGCCGGCATCACCAATGCCCCGTTCCGTACCCTCTGCCGGGAGTTCTCGGGCGGCAAGGGGCTGTTCGTGAGCGAGATGATCACGACGCGCGCCCTGGTCGAGCGCAACGAGAAGACCATGCAGCTGATCCACTTCGACGAGACCGAGAAGCCCCGCTCGATTCAGCTGTACGGGGTGGACCCGGCCACGGTCGGCAAGGCGGTCCGCATGATCGTCGAAGAGGACCGCGCCGATCACATCGACCTCAACTTCGGCTGCCCGGTCCCCAAGGTGACCCGCAAGGGCGGCGGCTCCGCCCTGCCCTACAAGCGCAACCTGCTGCGGGCGATCCTGCGCGAGGCCGTCAGCGGCGCCGGCGACCTGCCGGTCACCATGAAGATGCGCAAGGGCATCAACGACGACCACCTCACCTATCTCGACGCCGGCCGGATCGCCGTCGAGGAGGGGGTCACGGCCATAGCCCTGCACGGGCGCACCACCGCCCAGCACTACGGCGGCACCGCCGACTGGGATGCCATCGCGCGGCTGAAGGAGCACGTGCCGGAGATCCCCGTGCTCGGCAACGGCGACATCTGGTGCGCCGAGGACGCGCTGCGCATGGTCCGCGAGACCGGCTGCGACGGCGTGGTGGTGGGCCGTGGCTGCCTGGGGCGGCCGTGGCTGTTCAACGACCTGGTGGCGGCCTTCGAGGGGCGGCCCGAGGACTTCCACAAGCCCACCCTGCGCGAGGTCGCGACCACGATGCACCGCCACGCGCAACTGCTGGGGGAGTGGATCGGCGACGAGGCGCGCGGGGTGATCGACTTCCGTAAGCACGTGGCCTGGTACCTCAAGGGCTTCGCGGTGGGTTCCGAGATGCGGCAGAAGCTCGCGGTCACCTCTTCGCTGGCCGAGCTGAATGCTCATCTGAGCGAGCTCGATCTGGATCAGGCATGGCCCGAGAGTGCGGACGGCCCTCGCGGTCGGACGTCCGGAAACAACCGAGTTGTCCTGCCGGACGGCTGGCTGAAGGACCCGTACGACTGCGCGGGCGTGAGCGAGGACGCAGAACTGGACACCTCCGGAGGCTGACAAATCGCCCTCCGTGGTGCGTGATATACGCCACGCATGGGAAGGGTTTCGCTCAGATGAGCGCCTGAATCACGGATAAGACTTCCAAAGGGTGGCACTGGGTGCCACCCTTTGTGCGTTCAAGACTTGAACGCAAATGTATCGATGATCGCTCATCCGAGCGTGATCAGGCCTCAGGAGCCCCCTCACGCTTCGGGATGTGAACGATCTTCGTACTTTCTGATGACCCATGAGTTACTTTCGATCTGCTGGCGCACGGGTGGTTACGGCCGCATGGCGACCAAGTGGACGTACCCAGAAGCCTTCGATCTGGGTATGTTCCTGGCCGTCAGGGCAGCCACCGAGCCTCGAGGAGTCGAGACCCGTGTCGGAAAACAAAGATCAGAAGTTCGTCTACGACTTCACCGAGGGCAACCGCGACCTCAAGGACCTTCTCGGCGGCAAGGGAGCCAACCTCGCCGAGATGACCAACCTGGGTCTGCCGGTCCCTCCCGGCTTCACCATCACCACCGAGGCCTGCAAGGTCTACCTCGACAGCGGCACGGCCCCCGCCGAGCTGCGCGAAGAGGTCAGCGCCCACCTTGCGGCCCTCGAGGCGAAGATGGGCAAGAAGCTCGGACAGTCGGACGACCCGCTGCTGGTCTCCGTGCGCTCCGGTGCGAAGTTCTCGATGCCCGGCATGATGGACACGGTCCTGAACATCGGTCTTTCCGACGCGTCCGTGAAGGGCCTCGCCTCCCAGGCCGGCGACGACCGCTTCGCGTGGGACTCGTACCGCCGCCTCATCCAGATGTTCGGCAAGACCGTGCTGGGCGTCGACGGCGAGCTCTTCGAGGAAGCCCTCGACGAGGCCAAGGTCGCCAAGAAGGTCACTGTCGACACCGACCTCGACGCCGCCGACCTGAAGAAGCTGGTCACCCGCTTCAAGAAGATCGTCGCCAAGCAGGCCGGCCGCGAGTTCCCGCAGGACGCCCGCGAGCAGCTCGACCTCGCCGTCGAGGCCGTCTTCAACTCGTGGAACACCGAGCGCGCCAAGCTCTACCGCCGCCAGGAGCGCATCCCGAGCGACCTGGGCACCGCGGTCAACATCTGCTCCATGGTCTTCGGCAACCTGGGCCCCGACTCCGGCACCGGCGTCGCCTTCACCCGCGACCCCGCCAGCGGCCACGCGGGCGTCTACGGCGACTACCTGCAGAACGCCCAGGGCGAGGACGTCGTCGCGGGCATCCGCAACACCGTGCCGCTCGCGGACCTGGAGGCCATCGACAAGGCCTCGTACGACCAGCTCATGACGATCATGACGACGCTGGAGAACCACTACAAGGATCTCTGCGACATCGAGTTCACCATCGAGCGCGGCCAGCTGTGGATGCTCCAGACCCGTGTCGGCAAGCGCACCGCCGGCGCTGCCTTCCGCATCGCCACCCAGCTCGTGGACCAGGGCCTGATCACCGAGGCCGAGGCCCTCCAGCGCGTCACGGGCCACCAGCTGGCGCAGCTGATGTTCCCGCGCTTCGACGACGAAGCGAAGACCGAGCTGCTCGGCCGCGGCATCGCCGCCTCCCCGGGCGCGGCCGTCGGCAAGGCCGTCTTCGACTCGTACACGGCCGTCAAGTGGTCCCGCTCCGGCGAGAAGGTCATCCTGATCCGCCGCGAGACCAACCCGGACGACCTGGACGGCATGATCGCCTCCGAGGGCATCCTGACCTCGCGCGGCGGCAAGACCTCGCACGCCGCCGTCGTCGCCCGCGGCATGGGCAAGACCTGTGTCTGCGGCGCCGAGGACCTCGACGTCGACACCAAGCGCCGCCGTATGACGGTCGGCGGGACGGTCATCGAAGAGGGTGACGTCGTCTCCATCGACGGCTCCACCGGCAAGGTCTACCTCGGTGAGGTACCCGTCGTACCGTCCCCGGTCGTCGAGTACTTCGAGGGCCGGATGCACGCCGGCGCCGACGACGCCGACGAGCTCGTCGCCGCCGTCCACCGGATCATGGCGTACGCGGACCGCGTCCGGCGCCTGCGCGTGCGGGCCAACGCCGACAACGCCGAGGACGCGCTGCGCGCCCGCCGCTTCGGCGCCCAGGGCATCGGCCTGTGCCGCACCGAGCACATGTTCCTCGGCGAGCGCCGTGAAATGGTGGAGCGACTGATCCTCGCGGACACCGACAGCGAGCGCGATGAGGCACTGAGTGCCCTCCTGCCGCTGCAGAAGAAGGACTTCGTCGAGCTGTTCGAGGCGATGGACGGCCTGCCCGTCACCGTCCGCCTCCTGGACCCGCCGCTGCACGAGTTCCTGCCCGACATCACCGAGCTGTCGGTGCGCGTCGCCCTCGCCGAGTCCCGTAAGGACGCCAACGAGAACGACCTGCGCCTGCTCCAGGCCGTGCACAAGCTGCACGAGCAGAACCCGATGCTGGGTCTGCGCGGTGTCCGCCTCGGCCTGGTCATCCCCGGTCTGTTCAAGATGCAGGTCCGGGCGATCGCCGAGGCCGCGGCCGAGCGCAAGAACGCCAAGGGCGACCCGCGCGCCGAGATCATGGTCCCGCTCGTCGGCACCGTGCAGGAGCTGGAGATCGTCCGCGACGAGGCCGACCAGGTCATCGCCGAGGTCGAGGCCGCCACCGGCACCGCCCTCAAGCTGTCCATCGGCACGATGATCGAGCTGCCGCGCGCCGCCCTGACGGCCGGCCAGATCGCCGAGGCCGCGCAGTTCTTCTCCTTCGGCACGAACGACCTGACCCAGACGGTGTGGGGCTTCTCCCGCGACGACGTCGAGGCCAGCTTCTTCACCGCCTACCTGGAGAAGGGCATCTTCGGGGTCTCGCCCTTCGAGACCATCGACAAGGACGGCGTCGGCTCCCTCGTCCGCCACGCGGTGAAGCAGGGCCGGGCCGCCCGCCCCGACCTCAAGCTCGGCGTCTGCGGCGAGCACGGCGGCGACCCCGAGTCCGTCCACTTCTTCCACGAGGTCGGCCTCGACTACGTCTCCTGCTCGCCCTTCCGGATTCCGGTGGCGCGCCTGGAGGCCGGCCGTGCGGCCGCCGAGGCGAAGGGCAGCGACAGCCGCTGAACCCCTGGCCCGCCAAGGGCCCCATAGACCGCGCCTGTCCCCGGGTTCCCTGACAACCCGGGGGCGGGCGCGCCCTATTTTTCTTGTTCAACAAATCTTTACGCCAGCAGGCGGTGGACGGATCCCCACCCGTCCACCGCCGCTGTCATTCTGCCGGGCACGTCGGCGCTTCCCGGTGCGACCGACCGCCAGGCCCCGCAAAGCCCCCCACGGCCTTCGCGGAGCGTTTCGGTCGCACCGGAGTGTGCCCGGCGGAGTACAGGATTTCGGTTGTCACGCCCCCGCCGAAAGGGGTTTCAACTGTGGCTGAAAGGGCGTGGTGACAACGTGTGACGGCATGCATACTCATGGAGCGGGGGGATTGCGGTTGCACAGGTGGGGGTTCGGTGCTGCGTATCCATTTCACTGGAGTGGACCTGGCACGCGTACGGATGGCAGGGCGTCCCGATGCGTTGTGGGAAACGATTCTCAGCTTTCATCGCTTAAGAGACCGGCGCGATGCCCGGTTGTTCGGCGAATGGCGTACGGAAACCCGGAGCAGGTTGAATAGTGAAACACGCACGCTCGGTATGCTCATACCGAGTCGTGGTTATTTCCCCGATTTCCTGACCCCTGTGGAGGGGCAGTACGGGTGGGACGTGGGCCTCGACGCGCTGCGCGGGATCCGTCCCGAGCGCATGCGGCGCGAGCTGCAACTGCTGGGCGCCGGTGCGCCGATGACCCCGCGGTTGCGGGAGTTCATGGACGGCGACAGCGGTAAGCAGCTGCCGCGGCTCATGGGCGAGCTGCGCGCCTACCACCGGGCGGCCGTGGAGCCGTACTGGACGCATATCCAGGCCCAGATCGAGGCCGAGCGGGCCGCGCGCGGCCGGGCCCTGCTGGACGGGGGCGCGGACGAACTGCTGACCTCGCTCCCGCCGATGCTGCGCTGGCGGGCTCCGGTGCTGGAGTGCGATTACCCCGTGGACCGCGACGTACGGTTGCGGGGGCGCGGGCTGCTGCTCCAGCCGTCCTTCTTCTGCCGGCGCACCGCGGTGACCCTGCACGACCCGGAGCTGCCGCCGGTGCTGGTCTACCCGGCCGCGGCCCAGCTGGCCTCGGCGCCCGCGGGGGGCGAGGCCGCCCGGCCCGTGGAGGAGCAGCGCCAGCGCACCCTGGGGAAGCTGGTCGGGCACACCCGCTCGGTGGTGCTGCGGGCCATAGGGGACGGAGCGACCACCAGCGAGCTGGCCCGCCGGGCCGGGGTCTCGCTGGCTTCCGCGAGCCAGCACGCCTGCGTGATGCGGGAGGCGGGGCTGGTGACCACGCTGCGGCGGGGGAACGCGGTGCTGCACACCGTGACGCCGCTGGGGGCCGCGCTGCTGAAGGGCGGGGCCGTGGCCTCGTGAACGCGGCCGCGCCCCGGCGGGTCGTACCCGTCGGGGCGCGGTCGGTGGGTGCGGGCGCGGCGCGGTTGCGGGGGAGCTGCCCCCGGGCCCCCGCGCCTCAAGCGCCGGCGGGCCGAAGGGTCGCCTCAAGCGCCGGCGGGGCTGGACTGCGGGGTCAGACGCGGAAGGGGCCGGTGACCTCGTAGGTGATGCCGCCGGACGAGCTGCCGCTCGTACCGCGCTGGCTGGAGAAGTAGAGCCGGTTGCCGGCGGGCGAGAAGGCAGGGCCGGTGATCTCCGAGGAGGACTGGCCGGTGACCCGCAGGAACGGCGCCACCACGTCGTCCGGGGTGATCACGCAGATCTCCAGGTTGCCGCCGTCCTCGGCGACGTACAGGTCGCCGAACGAGGACCCGGTGACGTTGTCCACGCCGGTCAGCGGGGCCGCGCCGCCGGGCACGAGCGAATCGTCGTAGGCCAGCTCGTAGGTGTTGTTGGTGAGGTTGAGCTGCCAGACCCGGTTGTCGCCCTTGGTGGTGAACCAGACGGTGTCGTTGGCGTAGTGGCAGCCCTCGCCGCCGTTGAACTTCTTCGAACCGGAGACCTGGCTGCGGGTGACGGTCGGCGAGCCGTCCGGGTCCGGGACGTTCTGCCAGGTGAAGGAGCCGGAGGTGGCCGTGCCGGCCTTCAGGACTTGGAGGGTGCCGGAGGAGAGGTTGCCCCAGGTGGTCGGGACGAACCGGTAGAAGCAGCCGCTGGTCTCGTCCTCGGTCAGGTAGATGACCTTGCGCACCGGGTCGGCGGCGGCCGCCTCGTGCTTGAAGCGGCCCATCGCCGGGCGCTGGGCGGCCGCGTTCACCCCGTACGGGTCGGTCTCGTAGACGAAGCCGCGGTCGACCTCCTCGCAGGACAGCCAGGTGTTCCAGGGGGTCTTGCCGCCCGCGCAGTTCTGCCGGGTGTTGGAGAGGATGCGGTGCGCCCCGGTGACGGTGCCGGAGGAGTTGAACTTCACGGCGCTCGCGCCGCCGGAGGGGTTGATCTCCGAGTTGGACACGTAGATCCAGCCCGAGCCGTCGACGAAGCACGCACCGCCGTCGGGGGCGCTGTGCCATGTGTACGAGGTACCGCTGACGGTCTGCCCCGATCGGGCGATGACCCGGCTGGTGAAGCCGCCGGGGAGCATGATGCCGTTGGCGTCGGCCGCGCCGAGGGCGCCGTAGGGACCGGCTCCCGGCTGGGCGGGGGCGGCGTAGGCGGCCCCGTGCATCAAGGTGCCGCCGAAGGCGGCCGCCGACGAACCGATCACCGCGCCGCGCAGGAAGGTACGACGTTCCACGGTCACTCCTGTGGGAGGAAGGCCCCGCAGCCGGTCGGAGGCGGGGTCGCACGCATCGAGGAACCTAGGAGGCGCCAGTTGACGTGGCGCCAACTCCTCATGACGCGCGAGCGACCGCTCGACGTTCAATGCTCCGGCAGTGCCGTGGTGTGGAGCACCGCGGGGCTCCCCGGCTCGATCCTTTTCGTCACTGGCGTCGGCCTGACCTGCGGTTTCTCGGGTGCCGGAAGAAAAGTCGAAAAAACTTCGCGGGGAGCGATGAGTTGGCCGGGGAGCCGCGGTCTACCTCTCGAAAGCACCGAGCAGCACGTACCGAGCAGCTCGCACCGGCCGAGCGCCCCGCCCGAGAGAAGAGAGACCTCGATGTTCGCCACCATGATCTTCGTCAACCTGCCGGTCAAGGACCTGGAGGCCAGCAAGGCGTTCTGGAGCAAGCTGGGCTACTCCTTCAACGCACAGTTCACCGACGAGAACTGCGCCTCGATGGTCATCAGCGACACCATCGTCGCGATGCTCCTGACCGAGGACCGCTACAAGGACTTCACCCACAAGGAGATCGCCGACGCGACGAAGACCTCCGAGGTGCTGATCTGTCTGAGCGCCGAGAGCCGCACCGCGGTCGATGAGCTGGTGGACGGGGCCCTGGCCGCCGGCGCCACCGAGCCCCGCCCCGCCCAGGACCACGGCGTCATGTACGGCCGCGCCTTCGACGACCTCGACGGCCACACCTGGGAGATCATGTGGATGGACCCGTCGATGGTCCAGGGCTGACGACACCGCCGCGGGCACTCAGGAGGTCACGGCGGTCCGCACCGGGTAGGTCCGGACCGTCGTGGCCTCGTCGTCCAGGCAGCGCCCCGACTCCAGGTCGAAGCGCTGCTTGAGCAGCGGAGAGGCCACGAAGGGCCGGCCCCCCACCGTTCCCACCAGCCCGCGCGAGAGCACGTGCGCCCCGGTGAAGGGGTCCTGGTTGCCGATGGCGTACGGGCGCCCCGCGCGGTCGACGAACACCGCGGCCTGACTCCCGTCGGGCAGCAGAGCCGCCACCCCGCGCCCGGGGATCAGCGAGGACAGCTCGCACACCGTCAGCCAGCCCTGCGCAACCTGCAGTTCCACGGTCATCGGACGGCTCCTCCTATGGTCAGGACGGCCAGGTCGGGCTTGACCTGGCCGCGCTCGGGGACGAACTTCACGGTCGGGTCGGGGGCGCCCGGCGCGTTGACGAAGGACACGAACCGGCCCAGCCGTTCCGGGTCCTGGAGCGTCTCGGCCCATTCGTCCCGGTAGTGCGCCACGTGGTCGGCCATCAGGGCTTCCAGCTCCCCGCACAGTCCGAGCGAGTCGTGCACGACCACGTCCCGCAGGTGCGCGAGGCCCCCCTCCAGCCGCTCCAGCCAGGTGGAGGTCCGCTCCAGCCGGTCGGCGGTGCGGATGTAGAACATCAGGAACCGGTCGATCAGCCGCACCAGTTCCGCGTCCGACAGGTCCTGGGCCAGCAGGTCGGCGTGGCGCGGGGTGGCTCCGCCGTTGCCGCCGACGTACAGGTTCCAGCCGCTCGCCGTCGCGATGACGCCGAAGTCCTTGCTCTGCGCCTCCGCGCACTCGCGGGCGCAGCCGGAGACCGCCGACTTCAGCTTGTGCGGGGCGCGCAGTCCCCGATAGCGCAGCTCCAGGTCGATGGCCATCCGCACGCTGTCCTGGACCCCGTAGCGGCACCAGGTCTGCCCCACACAGGACTTCACCGTGCGCAGGGCCTTCCCGTAGGCGTGCCCGGACTCGAACCCGGCGTCGACGAGTCGTGCCCAGATCCGCGGGAGCTGGTCCACGCTGGCGCCGAACAGGTCGATCCGCTGCCCGCCGGTGATCTTCGTGTAGAGGCCGAAGTCGCGGGCCACCTCGCCGATCACGATCAGTTTGTCGGGGGTGATCTCACCGCCGGGGATGCGTGGGACGACCGAGTAGGAGCCGTTGCGCTGCAGGTTCGCGAGGAAGTGGTCGTTGGTGTCCTGGAGGGCGGCCTGCTCCCCGTCCAGGACGTAGCCGCTCGCGCCGAGGCTCGGGGCGAGCGAGGCGATGATCGAGCCGACGGTGGGCTTGCAGACCTCGCATCCGTCGCCGCCGCGCGCCTCCGGGCGGCCGTGGCCGTCGAGCAGCTGCTCGTACGAGGTCAGCCGGCGGGTGCGGACGATCTCGTAGAGCTCGGCCCGGGTGAAGGGGAAGCAGCCGCACAGCCCCTTGTCGGTGGCGGCGGGCAGCAGCTGTCCGATCACCTTGACGCAACTGCCGCAGCCGGTGCCGGCCTTGGTGCACTTCTTGACCTCGGGGAGGGTGGCACAGGCGGCGATGGCCTTCTTGGTGACGTTGTGGCAGGAGCAGATCACCGCGTGGTCGGGCAGTGCGGACGGGCCGAGCGCGACGGGCGCGCCGACCCCGGCGGGCAGTACCAGCTGCTCCGGGGCCACCGGCGGCACGCTGCCGGTGAGCGGGCGCAGCAGGCCGTACGCGTCCGCGTCGCCGACCAGGACCCCGCCGAGGAGGACCCCGTCGGGGGAGACGACCAGCTTCTTGTAGACGCCGGAGCGGGAGTCGGACCAGACGACGTCCAGGCTGTCCGGGGTGGCGCCGTGGGCGTCCCCGAAGGAGGCCACGTCCACGCCGAGCAGCTTGAGCTTGGTGGAGAGGTCGGCTCCGGTGAACTCCTTCTCGCGGCCCAGCAGATCGTCGGCGGCGGTCTCGGCCATCTCGTAGCCGGGGGCGACCAGCCCGTACACCCGGCCGTCGGCGGCGAGGGCGCACTCGCCGATGGCGTAGACGTTCCGGTCGGAGGTCAGGCAGTGGGCGTCGACGGCGATGCCGCCGCGCTCGCCGACGTCCAGCCCGGCGTCGCGGGCCAGTTGGTCGCGGGGGCGGACACCGGCGGAGAAGACCACGAGGTCGGTGTCGACGGTGGAGCCGTCGGAGAGCCGCATTCCGCTGACGTGGCCGTCCTCGCCGATCATCACCTCCTGGGTGCCGACGCCGGTGTGGACGGTCAGTCCCATGGACTCGATGGTGCGCAGCAGGGCCGCACCGCCGCCCGCGTCGACCTGTACGGGCATCAGACGCGGGGCGAACTCGACGATGCGGGTGGCCAGTCCCAGGCCCTGGAGGGCGCCGGCGGCCTCCAGCCCGAGGAGCCCGCCGCCGACGACCGCGCCGGAGCCGCGGCTCTTCGCGTACTCCTCGATCGCGAGGAGGTCCTCGATCGTGCGGTAGACGAAGCAGCCGGGGGCGTCCTTGCCCGGGACCGGCGGCACGAAGGGGTAGCTGCCGGTGGCCAGCACCAGGACGTCGTACGGGAACACCCGCCCGGAGCGGGAGGTGACGGTGCGGGCGGCCCGGTCGATGCGCTCGGCGGGGTCGTCGAGATGGAGGGCGATGCCGTGCTGCTCCATGAACCCGGCGGGCGTCATGGACAGGTCCTCGGGGGTGCTGCCCGAGAAGTACGAGGTCAGGCGCACGCGGTCGTAGGCGGGCCGGGGCTCCTCGCAGAGCACGGTGATCCGGTGCGTGGCGGTGGCCCCGCGCTCGGCGAGCGCTTCGAGGTAGCGCTGGCCGACCATGCCGTGCCCGATGAGCACGATCGTGGGCAAGGGCTCGGTCATGTCAGTGGCCTCCGTCGTCGGTGAGCAGGTGGAACAGGTCGTGCGGTGATTCCTCGCCCTCCCAGGTGCGGGCGAGGGCCCCCACGGTGGAGAGTTCGCCGAGCAGGACCCCGCCGACGAGGCGGTCGCCCCGCAGGACGACCTTCCGGTAGGTCCGGCGGGTGGCGTCGGCGAGGCGGACCACGTCGTCGCCGGGGAGGGCGGTGGTCTCGCCGAAGGCGGCGAGGTCCAGGGGCCGGTCCCCGTCGGCGGTGAGGGTGAGCCGGGTGAGGGCGCGGGTTCCCGTGTAGCGGGAGGCCTCGCCGGTGAGGACCGCCGCCAGGGCGTCGGCCTGCTCCAGGGCTGCGCCGGCCAGGCCGTACGCCCGGCCGTCGTGCTCGGCGCAGTCGCCGATGGCGTGGATGCGGGGGTCGCTGGTGCGCAGGTGGTCGTCGACCACGATGCCGGTGCGGGTCGTCAGCCCGGCGGCCCGGGCGAGGCCGATGCGGGGGCGTACGCCGCAGGCGAGGACGACGACATCGGCGTCGAGCCGGTAGCCGTCGGCGAGCTCGACCCCGGTGACCCGGCGAGGAGCACCCCCGCCCCGCCGCTTCCCGGACTCCGCCCGGACCCGGTCCTCAAGCGCCGGACGGGCTGAAGTACCCGGCGCCGCCGACGGGTCCGTCGTCAGCCCGCGGACCCGGCACTCCGTGTGGATCTCCACGCCCAGCCCGGTCAGGTGGTCGAGGAGCAACGCCGAGGCCTCCGCGTCGAGCTGCCGCTCCATCAGGCGCTCGCCCTGCTGCGCCAGCACCACCTGCGCGCCCCGCGCGGCGAGCGCACGGGCCGCCGAGACGCCGAGCAGGCCGCCGCCGATCACCACCGCCCGCACCCCGGGGCGCAGGGCCGCCGAGAGGGCGAGGCAGTCGTCCATCGTGCGGAAGGCGTGCACCCCGTCCGGCAGCGCCCGCCCCTCGGGCTCGAACAGCCCGCGCAGCGGCGGGAGCACCGCGTTCGAACCCGTGGCCAGCACCAGCGTGTCGTACCGGGCCACCGTGCCGTCGTCGCAGTGCACGGCCCGCTCCGCGCGGTCCACGCGCACCGCCCTGATCCCCCGCCGCAACGCCGGGCCGGGTGCCGGGAGAGCGGTCACCTCCGGCGCGTACCGGCCCGCGAGGACCTCGGCGAGCAGCACCCGGTTGTAGGGCGCGCGGGCCTCCTCGCCGAGGACGGTCACGGCCGCGGCCGGGCCGAGCCGCTGCGCGAGCCGCAGGCCCGCGAGGCCGCCGCCGATCACCACCACACGCTGGTCCGAGGTCATGCCATGAGCGTGCGCGGCCGCTGTTTCCCCACGGCATCGCCTCTGTTACCCGGACGGAACGCCGACCTCAGCGTCCGGGTTAAGGGTCGGTGAGGCCTTCCTCAAGGCCGCCTTAAGGGTCGTCGGGGCCGCCGTCCGGGCCCTTAGCGTGCTCCGTATGCGAGATGCGGCGGTGCGGGTGAGGGGCGGGATGCTGGCCGGTGCGGGGGTGGTGGTCCTGCTCTGGGCGGCGCAGGTGCGGCCCTCGGCCCGGCCCGACGCGCTGTTCGCGACCGCCGGTCACCTGTGCGGCCTGCTCGCCGGCTACGGGGTGCTGGCGCTGCTCTTCCTGATGGCCCGGGTGCCGGCCGTGGAGCACGGGGTCGGTGCCGACCGCCTCGCCCGCTGGCACGCCTTCGGCGGCCGCTACGTCCTGCTGCTCATCTTCGGGCACGGGCTCTGCGCCCTGCTCGGATACGCCGTGCACGAGGGAATCGACGTGGTCTGCGCCGTCCGGGAGCTGCTCGGCTACCCCGCGCTCGCCGCCGCCGCGGCCGGGACCGTCCTCCTGGCCGCGGTCGGCGTGACCTCCGCCCGGGCGGTACGCCGCCGGGTGCCGCACGAAACCTGGCGCGGGGTGCACCTGCTCGTCTACCTCGCCGCCGCCCTCGCCTTCGGGCACCAGCTCGCCGGGCCCGATCTGGCCGCGGCCGCCTGGTTCTGGACGCTCGCCCACACCGTGGTCGCCGTGCTGCTGGTCTGGTACCGCGCCGTGGTTCCCGTACGGCAGGCCCTGAGGCACGCGCTGCGGGTGGCGGACGTCCGGGTCGAGGGGCCCGGGGTGGTCTCCGTCGTCATGTACGGGCAGCACCTGGCGGAGCTGGGCGCGGAGCCGGGCCAGTTCCTGCGCTGGCGGTTCCTCCAGCGGCGGCTGTGGCACACCGCCCTGCCTTTCTCGCTGTCCGCACCGGTCCGCGGGAACGCCCTGCGGATCACCGTCAAGGGGCTCGGTGGCCACTCCCGCCGGATCCGCCGACTGCGCCCCGGGACGCGGGTGCTGGCCACCGGGCCGTTCGGCGCGCTGACCGCCGCCCGGCGGACCCGGCCCAAGGTGCTGCTGATCGCGGGCGGGGTCGGGATCACCCCGATGCGGGCCCTGTTCGAGACGCTGCCCGGCGGTCCCGGGGACATCACCCTGCTCTACCGGGCCGGGGCCGAGGAGCAGCTGGTCCTGCGGTCCGAGCTGGAGGACATCGCCGCCGAGCGGCAGGCCGCTCTGCACTATCTGCTCGGGCCGTCCGGCGCGGCCTACGATCCGCTGGCCCCGCAGGCGCTGGCCGAACGGGTGCCGGACCTGGCTGAGCACGACGTGTATCTGTGCGGGCCGCCGGGGATGGCCGAGGCGACCCGGGCCGCGCTGCTGCGGGCCGGGGTGCCGGCCGGCCGTATCCACTGCGAGTGCTTCAGCTTCTGAGCCGCGCGCCCGCTGCCCGCGCTGCCGCGTCCCGCCCCCCCCCCGGCTCTCCCACGTTCCTTGCGTCCCCTGCTTCCCCCGCGTTCCCCGAGGAGTCACCGCCCCATGCGTCACCCGCTGCACGTCGCCCTCTCCGTACCCGTCGGCGCGGGGGCTCCGGCGACAAGGGCCCGGCACCGCAAGCCGGGCCGCCACTCGCCGGTGCGGGCCGGGCTCGCCGCGCTGGCCCGCATACCGCCCGCGAGGCGGCTGGCGGCGGGGCTGGGAGTGGTCAGTGTGCTGGCCGCGAGCGTGCTGACGGCGGCTGTGGATCCCGCGGCTCCGGTGGCCCCGGACCGGGTGCCGGCCCGGCAAACCTCAACCTTTGCACAACTTTCCGGGGATTGATGGTCACTGCACCCAACAGGTCCATAGGGTCGGGTCGTGCCTGACATATCAACGACCATGATCGTCGTCCTGTGCGTGGCCGCGGCCGCCGCCGGCTGGATCGACGCGGTGGTGGGCGGCGGCGGCCTGCTGCTCCTGCCCGCGCTCCTGCTCGGCCTGCCGAACGCCCACCCCGCCACCGTGCTCGGTACCAACAAGGCCGTGGCCATCGTCGGCACCGCCGGGGCGGCCGTCACGTACGTCCGCAAGGCCCCGGTGAACGTGAAGCTCGCCGTCCGCATCGGCCTGGCCGCGCTCGCCGGCTCGATGGGCGGCGCCGCGCTCGCGGGCGGCATCAGCAAGGACGCGCTCCGCCCGCTGATCATGGGGGTGCTCGTGGTCGTCGCGGCCGTCGTGATCTTCAAGCCGGGCTTCGGCACCGCACCCTCGACCGCACCCGTCAGCCGGCAGCGGGTGCTGCTCGCCATCGGGCTCGCGGGCCTCGGCATCGGTTTCTACGACGGCCTCATCGGGCCCGGTACCGGCACCTTCCTGGTACTCGCCCTCACCGCACTGCTCCACCTCGACCTGGTCACCGCCTCCGCCACTGCCAAGATCGTGAACTGCTGCACCAACGCCGGGGCGCTGGCGATGTTCGCCTACCAGGGCATGGTGCTGTGGCAGCTGGCCGCGCTGATGGCGGTGTTCAACCTGGCCGGCGGCATGATCGGCGCCAGGATGGCGCTCAAGAAGGGCAGCGGATTCGTGCGCGGCGTGCTGCTGACCGTGGTGGGCGCGCTGGTGGTCAAGCTGGGCCTGGAGCAGTGGGGCTGACCTTCCCGGAGGTCTAGTACGTTCCCGTGAGGTGCGCGAAGACGACGACGTTGCCGCGGTAGCCCGTGCGCGGCGAGAAACCGCCGCCGCAGGTGATCACCCGCAGCTCGGCGCGCGCCGAAGGCCCGTACACGCGGGTGTCGGGGAAGGCATGGGCGTCGTAGACCTCGACCGCGTGGACCGTGAACACCGCCGTACGGCCGTCCGCGCGCGGGATCTCGATGGAGGCCCCGCGGCGCAGGGCGCCCAGGTCGTAGAAGACCCCCGGCCCGGTGGCGTCGTCCACGTGCCCGGCGATGACGGCGGTGCCGGTGGCGCCCGGGGTGGTGCCGTCGCGGTACCAGCCGGCCAGGTCCCGCCGGTCGGGCGGCGGCACTTCGAGGCTGCCGTGCGCGTCGAGTCCGAGCCCGGTCAGCGGGGCGTCGACACGGATGGAGGGGATCCGGATCCGGCCCGGCGGCGATCCGGTCAGCGGGGCGATACCGGGGCCCACCGCACCCGCGGCGGTCAGGGACTCGGCGGGGGAGGGCAGCGGCGGTCCGACGGGTTCGCGGGATCCGCTGGTGACGAGCCAGATGCCGACGCACACGGCGAGCGCGACGAGGCCTCCGTGGCGGGCGGTGGGGGTGCGGGGGGCTCGGTTCGCCGGCGGCCGGGGGCGCGCTCCGGACCCGGGGTGGCCGCCGCGCGCGGGCCATGGCTGGTGGTCACGGCCCCGCGCGCCACCGAGATCGCCACCCATGCGTAACCCCCTCGGCTTTCGTTTCGGGGTGACTGGCCGTCGCCCGGCCCCGCGAACGGGGGGACCTCGCGGGGCGGGCGACGGGGGACGGTACCGGTCGGACCGCGGCCGGAGCCGCGGTGGGCGTCCGTCAGCTCCGCGTGCCGCTCGCCCGGCGACGCAGGAGCCAGGTACCGCCGACGGCGGCAGCGGCCAGTACGACCGCTCCCGCCGCGATCTTGGCGGGGTCGGTGGTGGTGGTCGTGCCACCGCCCACCCCGGTGTTGACGTGGCCCTGCGGGCCGCGTTCCGTGATGACCAGGTCGCCCGTGGCGAACTTGCCGTTCGCGCAGGTCGCGCCGATGCCGTAGGTGCCGGGGCGGGTGCCGTGGGCGATGTGGAACTGCCCCACGACCACCTCCTTGTGGGTGCCCGGTACCAGCTTGAACCGGCCTCCGCCAACTGTGCTGGCATCGCCGTCCGCATGGCTGCCGCTGCCGCAGGCGGTGGTGTTCACGGTGACGGTGGCGCCGGCGGAGGCGGACTTGGGCCACACCTCCAGCGGCGAGAAGTCCCCGGGCGCGAAGCCCACCATGCCGAGCTCGGCGGCGGCGACCGCGCCGGCGACCGGCCCGGCGAACGCGGCGGCGGTCAACGCGGTCGCGGTCAGCACGTGTGCGGTACGTCGGCGCATGGGGACTCTCCTGGAGACACGGGGTCGTGTTTCCGAGGAAACCCGGCCCGACCACCGCGCGCCTGCTGATGTCCCGTCAGGAATGCCCCCACCCGGACTCACCGGCGCGCCGTATCCGCAGGTCAGGCCCGCCCTTGCGGCCATCAGGGCCACCCGCGCCGTCCGGGTGATGGCGGCCATCGCCCGGCAGGCCGACAGGTCCACCCGCGGTCAGGCCGGCGGGGGTCCACCCACGTCAGGCCGGCGGGGGTCCACCCACGTCAGGCCGGCGGGGGTCCACCCACGTCAGGCCGGCGGGAGCGTCACCGTGGCCGAGGCGCCCTGCGGGGCCGGGTTCGCGAGCGTGACCCGGGCTCCGATGACCTGTGCCTGACCCAGGGCGATGGTCAGACCCAGCCCCGTGCCCTGGCCGCGTTCGGGCGCGCCGGTCAGGAACCGCTGCGGGCCTTCCCGCAGCAGCCGCTCCGGGAAACCGGGCCCCCGGTCGCGTACCGTCACGGTCGTCCCCGACACCGTCACCGTCACCGGATCCCCGCCGTGCCGCCGGGCATTGGCCAGCAGGTTCGCCAGGATCCGCTCCAGCCGCCGTACGTCGGTGCGCACCCGGGTCGGCGTCCGCCCGCCGAAGACCTCCGCGGCCACCCCCGACCGCCGGGCGATCGATTCCACCAGCGGCCCCAGCGGGTGGGCCTCCCACTGCGGCTCCTCCCGGTTCGCGTCGAGCCGGGCCACCTCCAGCAGGTCCTCCGTCAGTGTCCGCAGCGCCGCGACCCGGTCCCGCACCAGCTCCGTCGGCCGCCCCGGCGGCAGCAGTTCGGCAGCGGTGTGCAGACCCGTCAGCGGAGTCCGCAGCTCGTGCGCCACGTCCGCGGTGAACCGCTGCTCCGCCTCCAGCCGCTGCTGCAGACTGGCCGCCATCGTGTCGACCGCGGAGGACAGCGCGGCGACCTCGTCCCGGGTCCCCGGCACCCCCGACGGCCCGATTCGCGCGTCCAGTTCGCCGGCGCTGATCCGGCGGGCGGTCTCCGCCGCCGCTCGCAGATCGCGGCTCAGCCGGGAGGCCAGCAGCGCCCCGCCCAGCGCGGCGAGCGCCACGACCGAGGCCCCGTAGGCCACCAGCCGCCGGTCCAGCTCGGCGAGTTCGGCCCGCTCGCCGGCCAGCGAGTGGCGTACGGACAGCACATGGTTCCCGCCGATCGGCCGGGCGGCCCAGACCGCCGGGTCCGGGCCGGCGGTGTCCAGGTAGGTGCTGCGCTGCCCGGCGAGGGCTGCCGCCCGCAGTGGGCCCGGCAGCCGCGGGCAGTCGATCCCGGCGTCGGCCTCGCCGACCATGTCGTGGTCGAGCCGGCCCGTCAGCTCGTACACCCTGCGTACGCCGATCAGCTGGGCGGTCGCGTTCGTCCGGGCGGCGTCGCCGATCTGGCGGGCACGAGCCCCGTGGATCAGGATCCCGATGGCGACCGCGACGAGCGAGCAGCCGACGGCGAGCAGGATCGCGATCTTCCAGCGCAGTCCGAGGGCCTGGATCAGGCGCCGGCAGCGCAGCAGCAAGGGCCTCACGGTGCGCGCCGCCCGTCCCCGGCCGCGCAGCCGGGCGCCGGGGCCTCGTCCGGGTCGCAGCCGGGCCCGGCCTTGCGAAAGCGCCGCTCGTCGTTGACGACGGTCATCCGGTCGCCGCCCCAGTGGTAGCGGACGACCTGCTCGGAACCGTCGTCGGCGGCGATGCGGACCAGCAGGTCCGTGCCGATCGCGTCGGCCGCCAGCTGCCGGCCGATGGTGAACAGGACGGAGACGATGCGGCCGTTGACCACCGAGTAGACGCTCAGGGCCGAGCGGCCGGTGGCGGTGTCGGCGGCCATGATCAGGTCCGGCTGCCCGTCCCCCGTCAGGTCCCGGTGCACGGGCGGGCGCAGACCCGCCCGGCCCGGCGCCTCGATGGAGTCCTTGCCGAGGTACGGCCGCATCCGCGGGTCGGCCCGCGCCACCTCCACCGGTTCCACGCCGTCCAGCCCCCGCGCCCCCACCTCCGGCGCGTTCTTGAGCGGTGTCGGCGCGGGCTCCTGGCGGCCCACCGCCGCCCCGGGCGCCGAGGTCCAGGCGGGCCAGAGCGGTTCGGGACGGGGCTGGGCCGACACGGGGGGCGCGGGTGTCGTGGCCCCGAGCCCGCCGGGCGCGGAGCAGCCGCCGACGGCGAGCGCGCAGGCGCACAGCAGGGCGGCGGGGAAGCGGCGGGACGCATGTGTCATGGACGCAGAACCGTGAGGTCGAAGGGGGTGTGGGCTGACGCTAGTCGGCCCGGGTCACGGCCGCCGGGAGGTTGTGTAACAGCGGTGCGTACGGTGGTGGGGCGCGGGAAAATCGGGACTTTCGGCCCGGCCCCCCGCGCACCGCCGCGCCATATCCGAGGGAGGGCCCCGTGACATCGGTCGAACGGCTACCGGACCCGATCGATCCGCTCCCGTTCTTCGTCTACGGGACCCTGCGCCCGGGCGAGGTCAACCACGACCTCTTCCTGCGCGGCCGCACCGCTTCGGAGGAGCCCGCCACCCTCCCGGACGCGGCGCTCTACGACGGCCCCGGATACCCGTACGCCGTCCACCGCCCCGGTACCGCGATCGTGGGCGAGCTGATCACGGCGGCGCCCGGTGCGTACGGGAAGCTGCTCGCCGCGCTGGACCAGCTGGAGGAGTACGGGGGCCCGGGCCGCCCGGGGAACATCTACGACCGGATCGCCCGCCCGGCGCTGCGCCCCGACGGCACCGGGGTCCGCGCCTGGGTCTATCTGGCAGCCCCGCTGATAGCCCGCGACCTGCGCGAATCGGGCACGGAGATCCCGGGAGGCGACTGGTTCAGGCGCCGGTAACGGCGGCTACAGCCCTTCGGCGCCGCGGTTGCGCAGCCGCTGCCCGTACTGCTGGAGCACCCACAGCTCCTCCTGGACGGCGGCGAGTTGCTCCGGCGAGGCCTGCGGGCCCAGCCGCGACAGCGTGCCCTGGATCTCGTGGACCCGGCGGTCGACGGCGCGCAGCCGCACCTGGACCAGCTGGACCCCCGCGTAGATCTCGTCCACCGTCTTCGCGTGGATGGCCTCGACCGCCAGCTCCGTGACGAGCGCGCGGACGGTGTCGTTCGGGGCCGCCCCGCGGACCTGGGCCAGATAGTCGTCCGTGCCGAGCGAGGCGCCGCCCGCGTCCAGGATCGCCTGGCGCACGGCCGCGTAGGGCGGGGCGGTGAACTCGTCCATCCCGTACGCGTCGAAGGCGGGCGAGACCAGGGCCGGCCGCTGGAGGGCGAGCTTCAGCAGCTCGCGCTCGGTGCGGTGGGCCGGGCTGCGCAGATTCAGCGCGGGACCCCCGGCCGGCTGGGCGGTGGGCGCGGGCGCGGCCTCGTAGGAGGACGGGCGGCCCCGCCGGCGGTCCCCGCCGCGGCCGCCCTGCGGTCCGTCGCCGCCCTGGCCGCGCTCGCGGGCCCAGCGGGCCAGCTGCGCGACCCGCTTGACCACGAACTGCTCGTCGCGGATGCCCAGCATGCCCGCGAGCTGGACCGCGGACTCGTGCTGGATCGCGATGTTCTTGATGTTGGCGACGACGGGCGCGGCCTCGTCCAGCGCGGCCGCCCGGCCCGCCGGGTTCTCCAGGTTGTGCCGGGCCACGATGTGCCGCAGGGCGAACTCGAACAGCGGCGTACGGGCCTCCACCAGGCCGGACACGGCCGCGTCGCCCTGCGCGAGGCGCAGGTCGCAGGGGTCCATCCCGCCCGGGGCGATGGTGATCGAGGTCTCCGCGGCGAACTTCTGGTCGTCCTCGAAGGCCCGCAGCGCCGCCTTCTGGCCCGCCGCGTCGCCGTCGAAGGTGAAGATCACTTCGGCGGTGGCGTTGTCCATCAGCAAGCGGCGCAGGATCTTGATGTGGTCCCCGCCGAAGGCCGTGCCACAGGTCGCGATCGCGGTGGTGACCCCGGCCATGTGGCAGGCCATCACGTCCGTGTAGCCCTCGACCACCACGGCCCGGGAGGTCTTCGCGATCTCCTTCTTCGCCAGGTCGATGCCGTACAGCACCTGGGACTTCTTGTAGATGGCCGTCTCGGGGGTGTTCAGGTACTTCGGCCCGTTGTCGTCGTCGCGCAGCCTGCGCGCACCGAAACCGACCACCTCGCCGCTGATGTCGCGGATCGGCCACATCAGGCGGCCGCGGAAGCGGTCGATCGGCTTGCCGCTGCGGCTGTCCTGGGCGAGTCCGGAGGTGATCAGCTCCTTGTCGGTGAAGCCCTTGCCGCGCAGGAAGCGGGTCAGGTGGTCCCACCCGGCCGGGCTGTAGCCCACGCTGAAGTGCTCGGCCGCCCCCTGGTCGAAGCCGCGCTCCGCCAGGAACTTGCGGCCGATCTCCGCCTCGGGGCCGCCCAGCTGGTCGACGTAGAACTGGGCGGCGGCCTTGTGCGCCTCGACCAGCCGGATCCGCTCACCGCGGCCGCTGGTGCCAGCGGTGTAGCCGCCCTCCTCGTACCGCAGGGTGATGTTGGCCAGGCCGGCCAGGCGCTCGACCGCCTCCGAGAAGGAGAGGTGGTCGATCTTCATGACGAAGTCGAGGGTGTCCCCGCCCGCCTGGCAGCCGAAGCAGTGGTAGAGCCCCTTGCTGGGGCTGACCTGGAAGGAAGGGGACTTCTCGTCGTGGAAGGGGCAGAGGCCCTTGAGGTTGCCGCCGCCCGCGTTGCGCAGTTGGAGGTAGTCGGAGATCACGGCGTCGATCGGGACCGCGTCCCGTACCGCCTTCACATCGTCGTCGTTGATCCGTCCTGCCACCCGTGAAGTCTACGGCCGGGCGGAGGCAAACCCGTCAGGCCCCCTGGGACCGCACCAGGGCATCGAGCGGAACGGACGGGTCCGCCAGCGCCTCGCGGTTGACCGGGGCCTTTGACCTGATCAGAGCCTGGATGTGCTCGGCGACGTCCCACACGTTCACGTTCATCCCGGCCAGCACCCTCCCCTCCGAGAGCCAGAACGCGACGAACTCGCGCTTGCCCACGTCCCCGCGGATCAGCACCTGGTCGTAGCCGCCGGGCGGGGCGTACCCCGAGTACTCCAGGCCCATGTCGTACTGGTCCGAGAAGAAGTACGGCACCCGGTCGTAGCCGACCTCCTGCCCCAGCATCGCCCGGGCGGCGGCCGGGCCGCCGTTCAGCGCGTTGGCCCAGTGCTCCACCCGCAGCCGGGTCCCGAGCATCGGGTGGTGCGCCGCGGCCACGTCCCCGACCGCGTACACGTCCGGGTCGGAGGTGCGCAGGGACGAGTCCACCGCGATCCCGCCGCCGTGCTCCCGGTCCACCAGGGCGAGCCCGGCGGTCTCGGCGAGCCCGGTCCGCGGTGCGGCCCCGATCGCGGCGAGCACCGCGTGCGCCGGGTGCTCCTCCCCGTCGTCCGTACGGGCCGCCAGCACCATGCCGTCGTGGCCGACGATCTCGGTCAGCCGCGCCCCGAAGTGGAACCGCACCCCGTGATCGGCGTGCAGGTCCGCGAAGAGCCGGCCGATCTCCGGACCGAGGACGGCGTGCAGCGGCGTGGCCTGCGACTCGACGACGGTGACCTCCGCGCCGTAGCCGCGGGCCGCGGCCGCCACCTCCAGGCCGATCCACCCGGCGCCCGCGATCAGCAGGTGACCGTTGTCCCGGCCGAGCCCGGCCAGGACGCCCTTCAGCCGTTCCGCGTGGGCGAGGCGCCGCAGGTGGTGCACCCCGACCAGACCGGTGCCGGGAACGTCCAGGCGGCGCGGCTCGGCGCCGGTGGCCAGCAGCAGCTTGTCGTAGTGCAGGACCGTGCCGTCGCCGAGAACCACCTTCTTCGCGTCCCGGTCGAGGTGCACCGCCGGCTGGCCGAGGTGCAGCTCGACGTCGGCGGCCGCGTACCAGGACGGCTCGTGGACGAAGACGCTCTCCCGGTCCTCCTTGCCCGTCAGGTAGCCCTTGGACAGCGGGGGGCGTTCGTAGGGATGGTCGCGCTCGTCGCCGATCAGGATCACCCGCCCCGTGAACCCCTCGGACCTCAGCGTTTCGGCCGCCTTAGCCCCGGCGAGCCCTGCGCCGACGATGACGAATGTCCGGTGTGCGTCGACCACCTGATGCCTCCTCATAACCTCTCCGCCACATGCGACCACATGCGAGCGTCCCGCACCGAGCCTGCCGCGTGAAGGGGGAGTGGCTCGATCGGCTCACCTTTCGGCGCGTCGGCCGCGCCGGGTGAGGCGTGCGTGAAGGGAACGGGCTGATGCGTCGGTGAGGCACGCGATCTGGTCGATGACCGCCCTTTTCCTGGCCCGGTCGTCGGGCGCCGCATCGAAGATCGCCCGGAACTGCGGGTCCAGCCCCTCGGGCGCGCGGGCGCTGAGCGCCTCCGCCAGTTCGGCCAGGACGATGCGCTGGTCGGCTCGGATCCGCTCCTGCTCGTCGCGCTGCATCACATACAGGTCGGCGACGGCCTTGAGCACCGCGCACTCGTTGCGCGCCTCGCGCGGGATCACCAGTTCGGCACCGTACCGGGTGAGGCGGCCGGAGCCGTGGGCCTCGCGGGTGGCCCCCTCGGCGGCCAGGCAGAACCGGCCGATCAGCTGGCTCGTGGCGTCCTTCAGACGGGCCTGGGCGACGGCCGAACCGTCGTACCCGTGCGGCCACCACTCCGACTCCAGCAGCCGGTCGAGGGCGGCCCGCAGCTCCTCGGGCTCGGTGTCGGCGGGAACGTACCGGCCGATGGCGACCTTCCAGATCGCCGTCCGCTCCGGCTCCGCGAAGAGCAGGTTGGGGTCGAGGTGGCCGGCGTGCAGGCCGTCCTCGAAGTCGTGGACGGAGTAGGCGACATCGTCGGCCCAGTCCATGACCTGGGCCTCGAAGCACTTGCGGTCCGCGGGCGCGCCGCGCCGCAGCCAGTCGAAGACCGGCAGGTCGTCCTCGTAGGCGCCGAACTTGACCGAACCGGGGTCGGTGGGGTGGTCGCCGCGCGCCCACGGGTACTTGGTGGCGGCGTCCAGGCAGGCCCGGGTGAGGTTGAGGCCGACGCTGACGAGCTCCCCGCTCGCCGGATCGGGCACGAACCGCTTGGGTTCCAGGCGGGTCAGCAGGCGCAGCGACTGGGCGTTGCCCTCGAAGCCCCCGCAGTCCTTGGCGAACTCGTTGAGCGCCTCCTCGCCGTTGTGGCCGAAGGGCGGATGGCCCATGTCGTGGGAGAGGCAGGCGGCCTCGACGAGGTCGGGATCGCAGCCGAGCGCGGCGCCGAGCTCCCGTCCGACCTGGGCGCACTCCAGCGAGTGGGTGAGGCGGGTACGGGGACTCGCGTCCCAGTCGTACGAACGGCTGCCGGGGGTGACGACCTGGGTCTTCCCGGCGAGCCGACGCAGCGCGGCGGAGTGCAGCACACGGGCGCGGTCGCGCTGGAAGGCGGTGCGGCCGGGCCGTTTGTCGGGCTCGGTGGCCCAGCGTTCGGTGTCGGCCGCGTCGTAGAACTCGCGCTGTTCGTCGGTGAGGGCGTGCGTGGTGCCTTCCATGACCAGACGATAACCGGAACCTCTGACAAATCGGGATCAGGCGGAGACGAGTTCCGGCCGCACCAGGTCGAGGGGGAGGGCGCGGGCCTCGTCGTAGCGGTGCAGCAACAGGCGGGCCAGGGCCGGGTGGTCGCCCAGCGGCGCGGCGGCGGGTCCGGGCGCCGCCGCGGCGCTCTGGGTGGCGAAGCGGCCGGGAGCGGCGAAGTACGAGGCCACGGCGATCCGGTGGTGACCGCGTGCGGCGAGGGCCCGGACCGCGTCGTGTGCGCTCGGCGCGCAGGCGGAGGCGTAGGCGGGGATCACCGGGACACCGCCGAGGCGCTCGGAGAGCAGGGCGGCGGTGCGGCGGGTGTCGGCCGCCGAGTCGGGGTCGCGGGAGCCGGCGGCGGCCAGCACGACGGCCGACCCGGGGGCCGGGGTCCAGTCCGTCTCGAGGAGCCGCTCGTACAGGGCCTCGACGAGCAGCGGGTGCGGACCGAGCGGGGCGGCGACACGGGTGAGCAGGTGTCCGGCCCGGGCGGCGGCCGCCGGGAGGTCGCGCTTGACGTGGTGACCGCGGCCGAGCAGCAGCGGGACGAGCACCGCCGCACCGGACAGCCCGCTCAGGGTGTCGTCGAGCAGCGGCTCGTTGAGTTCGATGTGACCGAGCCGGACGTCGAGGCGGGGGCGGAGCTCGCGGACCCGTTCGAGGAGGGCGCGGGCGGTGTGCAGGGCGCGCGGGTCGCGGCTGCCGTGGGCCACGGCGACGAGGGTGGGCTGCATGGGCGGACTCCGGGTCGGCGCAGGCCGCTGAGCTGCGTGCCCAGCTGGAGGGTGATACGGCCGAGCAGCTCGGCCGTGCTGTCGAAGGGGAGTGCGGGGAATTCGGGAGGGTGCACCGGCTCCGTCATGCATCGATACTCTGCGCCGGAGATTGCCGGTGCGTTGCGCGGGGATGACGGGTCTTTGCCGGGTGCTCACAGGGCGGCCGGCGCGGTTGTCGATCCGGGGCGGTGAACCGCGCGGCGCCGGTACGCGTCCTGACCAGCGGACGAGCAACCGTTGCCGCACAGCCGCCGGCGCACTGCCGTCACCGCACGGCCGAGACCGTACGGCCGGGACCGCACAGCCGAGACACCAGGGGATGGAAGATGCGCCGACCGCGCCTGCCGATAGTCGAGTGGAGCCGGGCGGTGGCGGCGCTGCGCGGCGTACGGACCCGGCGGCTGGCGGTGCAGGCCGTCATGGCGGGCTGCGTGCTGGCGCTGCTGCCCTCGGCGTGGATGCACGCGGTGGCCGCCGACCGGCTGCGGACCACGGCCGACGCGCCCGCCGCCGAGGTGGCCGTCGTGTTCGGCGCGGGCCTGTGGCGCGGGCGGCCGACCCCCTACCTGGCCGACCGGCTCGACGCCGCCGCCGAGCTGTACCGCACCGGCAAGGTCAAGGTCGTGCTGGTCACCGGGGACAACAGCCGCTCCGAGTACGACGAACCCGACGCGATGCGCACGTACCTGACCGCGCACGGGGTGCCGGACGGGAAGATCGTCAGCGACTACGCGGGCTTCGACACCTGGGACTCCTGCGTGCGGGCCAAGGAGATCTTCGGGGTGGAGCGGGCCGTGCTGGTCACCCAGGGCTTCCACATCCGCCGGGCCGTCGCGCTGTGCCAGGCGGCGGGCCTGGACTCGTACGGCGTCGGGGTGGCCGACGTGCACGACGCCACCTGGTACTACGGCGAGACGCGCGAGGTCTTCGCGGCGGGCAAGGCGGCGCTGGACGCGGCCTTCAAGCCCGCGCCGCACTTCCTGGGACCGAAGGAGGAGGGGGTGTCGCGGGCCCTGGCCGCTCTGGCAGACTGACGCGGCACCGGTTATGCCGATTAGTCATATGCCGGTCAGTCCCGTATGAGTGGCAGGGGTGTGAACCGTGGCTGTTGTGGATCTGAGCGGCAAGGTCGTCGTCATCACCGGTGGAGCCCGCGGCCTGGGCGCCGCGGCCGCGCAGGCCGTCGTGGACGGCGGGGGCCGGGTGCTGATCACCGATCTGCTGGAGGCGGAGGGCGCCGAGACGGCCGCGAAGCTCGGGGACGCGGCGCGCTTCGTCCGGCACGACGTGACGAGCGAGGCCGACTGGCAGGCGGCCCTGGAGTATGCGGTCGCCGAGTTCGGCCGCATCGACGGCCTGGTGAACAACGCGGGCATATCCACCGGCCAGTTCCTCGAGCACGAGAGCGTCGAGCACTTCCGCCGGGTCGTCGAGATCAACCTGGTCGGCGTGTTCATCGGCATCAAGGCCGCGATCCCGCTGCTGCGCGCGAACGGCGGCGGGTCCATCGTCAACATCTCCTCCGCCGCGGGCCTGACCGGCCTCGCGCTCACCGCCGGGTACGGGGCCTCCAAGTGGGGCGTGCGCGGCCTCTCGAAGATCGGCGCGGTGGAGCTCGCCGAGTCGGGGATCCGCGTCAACTCCGTCCACCCCGGCATGACCCTGACCCCGATGACCGCCCCGATCGGCATCCGGGCCGGCGAGGGCAACTACCCGGGCGCCCCGCTGGGCCGCGTCGGCGTCCCCGAGGAGATCGCGGCCGCGATCGCCTTCCTCCTCTCGGACGCCGCCGGCTACATGACCGGCGCCGAACTCGCCGTCGACGGCGGCTGGACCGCGGGCCTGACGGTGAAGCACCTGACCGGCCAGTGACCCGCCCCGGCGCCCTGCCCGGTGGGACGGCCGCCGCATATCCGCGTGCCACCGCAACGCGGCGCTCCTTCCGGACCGCGGGTACCTGATCCTCGAGGTCGTCCACGGACGGATCATGTTCGTGGAGGTCCTCGACCGGCCCGAGCTGCGGCCGCCCCTCACCGCGGCCCCCGCAGCGCCCGTCAACGAGCTCGTCACTGCGTCCGTCGACGCACCCCTCGACGCCGCCCTCACCGGTGGCGACGGGACGCGCTGAGGCGTAGCACCCCGGGCCGTAACGCGGGGCGGCCGCCCGCGTAACACCGGCGGCGCACGCTGGGGGCATGCGCCCCTCCGACTCCGGCATCGACACGCACTGCCCGTACTGCGCCCTGCAGTGCGGGATGAGGCTCCGCCCAGAACCGGGCGGCGCCGCCGTGGCCGTGGAGGAGCGGGCCGACTTCCCCGTGAACCGGGGCGCGCTGTGCGGCAAGGGCCGCACCGCGCCCGCCGTGCTCTCCTCCCGGGTGCGCCTGACCGAGCCGCTCGTCCGCACCCACGCAGGGCGGCTGGAGCCGGCCACCTGGGAGGAGGCCCTCGACACCGTCGCCGAGGGCCTCGCCCGCACGGCCCGCACGTACGGGCGCGACGCCGTCGGTGTCTTCGGCGGCGGCGGGCTCACCAACGAGAAGGCCTACGCCCTCGGGAAGTTCGCCCGCGTCGCCCTGCGCACCTCGCAGATCGACTACAACGGCCGCTTCTGCATGTCCTCGGCCGCCGCCGCGCATCAGCGGGCCTTCGGGCTGGACCGCGGGCTGCCCTTCCCGCTGGAGGACATCCCGCGCACCGGCTGCGTGATCCTCGTCGGATCGAACCTGGCCGAGACCATGCCGCCCGCCCTGCGCTACCTCACCGAGCTCAAGGCGAACGGCGGCACCCTGATCGTCATCGACCCCCGGCGCACCCGGACCGCCGAACAGGCCGACCTGCACCTCGCCCCGCGCCCCGGCACCGACCTCGCCCTGGCCCTCGGCCTGCTCCACCTGGTCGTCGCGGAAGGCCGCACCGACGAGGAGTTCATCGCCGCCCGCACCACCGGCTGGGAGGAGACCCGGGCCGCGGCCATGGCCCACTGGCCGGAACTGGTGGAACGGGTCACCGGGGTACCGGTTCCCCGACTCCGCGAGGCCGTGGCGCTGTTCTGCGCCCCGGACACCGCGATGGTCCTCACCGCCCGCGGTCCCGAGCAGCAGTCCAAGGGCACCGACACCGTCGGCGCCTGGATCAACCTGTGCCTGGCCACCGGACGGGCCGGCCGCCCGCTCTCCGGCTACGGCTGCCTCACCGGGCAGGGCAACGGCCAGGGCGGCCGCGAGCACGGCCAGAAGGCCGACCAGCTCCCCGGCTACCGCAAGCTCACCGACCCGGCGGCCCGCGCCCACGTCGGCGCGGTCTGGGGCGTCGACCCCGACAGCCTCCCCGGCCCGGGCCGCAGCGCCTACGAACTCCTCGACGCCCTCGGCACGGACGTGAAGGCCCTGCTCCTGATGGGCTCGAACCCGGTGGTCTCCGCCCCCCGGGCCGCCCACATCGAGGACCGCATCCGTTCCCTGGAGTTCCTCGCGGTCGCCGACGTCGTCCTCTCCGAGACGGCGGCCCTCGCGGACGTGGTCCTCCCGGTCACCCAGTGGGCGGAGGAGACCGGCACCACCACCAACCTGGAGGGCCGCGTCCTGCTCCGCCGCCGGGCCCTGACCCCGCCGCCGGGGGTCCGCAGCGACCTGGACGTGCTGCACGGACTCGCCGCCCGCCTGGGCGTGGAGAAGGGTTTCCCCACCGAGCCGGAGGAGGTCTTCGAGGAACTGCGCCGCGCGTCGGCCGGCGGCCCGGCGGACTACTCGGGCATCACCTACGCCCGGATCGAGGCCGAACAGGGCGTCTTCTGGCCCTGCCCCGAGAGCCCCGGGGGTTCCCCGGGGACGGAGCGCCTCTTCCTGGACCGCTTCGCCACCGACGACGGCCGGGCCCGCTTCGTCCCCGTCTCCCACCGCGACGCCGCCGAGGTCCCCGACGCGGACTACCCCCTGCTGCTCACCACCGGCCGGGTGGTCTCCCAGTACCAGTCCGGCGCCCAGACCCGCCGGGTGGACGAGCTCAACGCGGCCGCCCCGGGCCCCTTCGTGGAACTCCACCCCCGCCTGGCCGCCCGGATCGGCGCGGTCGACGGCAGCCCCCTCGCGGTGACCTCCCGCCGGGGCCGCGCGGTGGCCCCGGCCCGCATCACGGACACCATCCGGGCGGACACGGTCTTCATGCCCTTCCACTGGCCGGGCGAGGGCCGCGCCAACTCCCTGACCAACCCGGCGCTCGACCCGGTGTCCCGGATGCCGGAGTTCAAGGTCTGCGCGGTCCGCGTCGAACCGGCCTGAGCCTGAGCCTCAGCCGGCCCGCCCCTCGAAGGTCGGCGCCAGTGCGGCCAGCAGCCGCTCGGCGTAGGACTCGGCGGATCCGGAGATCCCCGGGTAGTCGGCCCGGAAGGTGTCCCAGTCGGCCCACTTGACCGCGGAGAAGGCCTCCAGCGTCAGCGGGGTGTCCGAGGGCGCCTGCCGCGGGAAGTACTCCCCGGACTCCAGGAAGACCGTGTGGATCAGCTCGTACGGAGCGGTGCAGCGCTCGGCGAGCAGGACCGCGTCGTAGAGGTCCTTGCCCTGCGGGTACAGGTCGGTGGCCAGCCAGATCAGCTTCCACGCCAGCGACAGCTCCGGCGTGGCCGCCCGCAGCCGCACCCCCGCGACATCGGCCGGCTCGGGCGCCGCCGGGAGCTGCTCGTTGAAGACGAAGTCCAGCTGGACCTGGCCCCCGGGCAGGCCCGGCGCCGACCACGGCAGGACCAGACGGCGCCCGGGGACGCGCTCGTACGTCCAGATGTCCTCGGAGACGGCAGCGTCGGCCGGGATCACCAGCCCGCCCTGCTCGGCGGCGGCCCGCTCGACCGCCTCGGCGACGGCCGCCAGCAGCTTCCCGGTGCGCGGCTCCTCGATCGCCCAGTCCTGCGGGACCACCACGAAGTCCAGGTCGTGCGGCTCCCGAGCCGCCGCCCCGAACCACCCCGACATGAGCATGCTGCCGCGCAGGACCAGCGAGTCCGACCAGCCCGACCGGGCGACGCCGCGCGCCACCACGTCCAGCGCGTTCCGCCGGGCGGCCCGCCAGGCCGGGCGCAGCGCCTCGTCCACGACCGCGTCCGTGATCCGGTAGCCGTCCGCGAAGTGCTTGAGGGCCGGGTCGAAGACCCGGACTTCCGGGTCGGCCCGGTCCAGGCCGGCCGTGGACGTGCGCGGCAGTTCGCGCTGGCGCCTCCTCCAGTCCTCCCTGGCCGCGTCCTGCGCGCTCGTGCCGGTCATGCCCTCACCCCTTCGTCGATCCACCCGTCGTCCACCGACAGGTCACTGTCGTACAGCACGAACTCCCGCTCCTCCGAACGGATTTCGTACCCGGCCGAGCCGAGCGCGGCGACCAGCGCGTCGCAGGCCGCCCCCGCCTCCGCCGAGGTGCCGCGCCACCGCTGGGTCACGAACCGCTCGTGCGCGCCCCCGGCCAGGGCCCGGCGGGCGTTCCAGGACAGGTGTGCCCCGTGCGGGACGACCAGGGACTCCAGAGCCCCGCGGTCGAAGTCCGCCGGCAGCAGCAGTTTCAGGTGGTGCTCGAAGTAACCGCCGCCCGGGCCGGGGGAGTCCGTGGTCCACGGGACCGTCTCCACTTTGACGCGGACCGGGTCGAAGCCGGCCTCCCGCAGCCGCGGCACCAGCCGCTCGTGGCCCGTGCGGTCCGGCAGGGTCAGCATCGGCTGGGACACCATCCGGCCCCGGGCCAGCAGGATGTGCGTCACCTTCAACTCCCGTGCCCCCGCCCACGCGTCGAGCCGCGTCAGCTCGGCCGCGTCCGCGCAGCGCACCGTCACATGGGTCTCGTACTCCGCCATGGAGTCGATCATCTCGGACATGCGTCCGATCCGCATCGGGGTTCTCGGCGGGGGGTAACCATCCGGTCACGCACCGGACTCAGAAAGTGCTCGCACGCCCCTCGTGGCCGCGATGTGTCGTACCCCACACTGAGGTGCGGTGCCCCCGTCCTCGGAGCCCTGGAGGTCGCCCCCGTGCAGACCCGGACCCTGACCGTGAACGTGAGCGAGTCCTCGGAGGCCAAGGCCGTGGACGAAGAGCCCGAGGTACTGGAACTCATCGAGCCGGTGCCCGTGCAGCGCAGGCGCAGCAACAGCAACAGCAACAGCGGAGCGGGCCCGTCCGCCGATCTGTTCCGGCAGTACCTCCGCGAGATAGGCAGGATCCCGCTGCTCACCGCCGCCGAGGAGGTGGACCTCGCACGACGCGTCGAAGCCGGCCTGTTCGCCGAGGAGAAGCTCGGCAACACCCCCGACCTCGACTCCCAGCTCGCCCTCGACCTCGACAAGCTCGTCGTCATGGGGCGGATGGCCAAACGCCGTCTCATCGAGTCGAACCTGCGGCTGGTCGTCTCCGTCGCCAAGCGGTACGTGGGCCGCGGGCTCACCATGCTCGACCTCGTGCAGGAGGGGAACCTCGGGCTGATCCGGGCCGTCGAGAAGTTCGACTACGCCCGTGGGTACAAGTTCTCCACCTACGCCACCTGGTGGATCAGGCAGGCGATGTCCCGGGCCCTCGCCGACCAGGCCCGGACCATCCGCGTGCCCGTCCACGTGGTCGAGCTGATCAACCGGGTCGTCCGGGTGCAGCGCCGCATGCTCCAGGAGCGCGGGTACGAGCCCACGGCCGAAGAGGTGGCGGTCCACCTGGAGTTGACCCCCGAGCGGGTCCTGGAGGTGCTCCGCCTCGCCCAGGAGCCGGTCTCCCTGCACGCCCCGGTGGGCGAGGAGGACGACGTCGCGCTCGGCGACCTCATCGAGGACGGGGACGCGGCCTCGCCCGTGGAGTCGGCCGCCTTCTTCCTGCTGCGCGAACACCTGGAAGCGGTCCTGTCGACCCTCGGCGAGCGCGAACGCAAGGTCGTGCAACTGCGCTACGGCCTCGCCGACGGGCGGCCCCGCACCCTGGAGGAGATCGGCCGGATCTTCGGCGTGACGCGCGAGCGGATCCGCCAGATCGAGTCCAAGACCCTCAACAAACTGCGCGACCACGCCTTTGCCGACCAGCTCCGCGGCTACCTGGACTGACGGACCACCGGAAAAGGGGGCGCCCCGCCAGGCGCCCCCGCTCCGTTTCCCGGCCCGGCCCGGCGCTCCGTTGCCCCGACGGCTACCGGTGCGCGGGCTCATCGGGGTCGGACAGCCGCCGGCTCATCCAGACGTCGTCGACATAGGCCCCGTCCAGCAGGAACTCCTCGGGCAGGACACCGACCACCGCGAAGCCGCAGCGGCGGTAGAGCTGCCGCGCCGGCCCGTTGTGGCCGAGCACGCGCAAGGTCATCCGGCGGGCACCAGCGGCCCGGGCGGCGTCGCAGGCAGCCTCGACGAGGGCCGCCCCGACTCCGCTGCCGCGGGCGGATTCGAGAACGGCCAGCCCCTGGATGTGACGGACGTGCCGATTGGATTCGAGGGGGCCGGCCGGGGCCTGGGCGACGTACCCGACGATCCTCCGTCCGCGTTCCGCGACGAGGAAGCCCTCCACGGGGTGCCGCTCGTCGAAGACGGCCGCGTCGGCCGGGCGCTCGGGGCCGGGTTCGCTCACGCGCGACCACGCCGAGCGCAGCAGCTCCACTATCTCGCGTTCATCCTCCGCCCGGGCGGGGCGGATCACCAGGTCCGATGCCATGCCGCCATGCTAGCCACGCCCTCGCGCCGCGGACCCCCGGGCGGCGGAGGCGTCCGCGTACGGCGAGGGGCACCCAGGTACGGCGAAGGGGCACTCGCGTACGTCCCGTACCCGAGTGCCCCTTCGCCCGCCCCTTCGGCCCCGCGACGCGCTAGTCGACCTCGGCCACCGCCTGCGCGAACTGCGCCGCGTACAGCCGGGCGTACGCGCCGTTCGAGGCCAGCAGCTCCTCGTGCGTGCCCTGCTCCACGATCGAGCCGCTCTCCATCACCAGGATCACGTCCGCGTCGCGGATCGTGGAGAGCCGGTGCGCGATCACGAAGGACGTACGGCCGCGCGCGAGGCGCGCCATCGCCTTCTGGATCAGCACCTCGGTACGGGTGTCCACCGAGCTCGTCGCCTCGTCGAGCACCAGGATCACCGGGTCCGACAGGAACGCCCGGGCGATGGTGATCAGCTGCTTCTCGCCCGCGCTGACGCCCGCGCCCTCGTCGTCCAGGACGGTGTCGTAGCCGTCCGGCAGGGTGCGGATGAACCGGTCGGCGTGGGCGGCCCGCGCCGCCCCCTCGATCTCGGCGCGCGTGACCTCGCGCGAAGCACCGTAGGCGATGTTCTCCGCGATGGTGCCGCCGAACAGCCAGGTGTCCTGGAGCACCATGCCGATGCCGCCGCGCAGTTCCTCGCGGGTCATCTTCGCGATGTCCACCCCGTCGAGGGCGATCTCCCCGCCCGTGACCTCGTAGAACCGCATCAGCAGATTGACCAGCGTGGTCTTGCCGGCGCCGGTCGGGCCGACGATCGCGACCGTGTGACCCGGCTCGACCGTGAGCGAGAGGTTGTCGATCAGCGGCCTGTCCGGCTCGTAGCGGAAGGCCACCTTGTCGAAGGTGACCTGACCGCGCAGCTCCTCCGGACGCTCCGGAACCACGGCGTCCGACTCCTGCTCCGGCGCGTCCAGCAGCTCGTAGACCCGCTCCGCCGAGGCGACACCGGACTGCACGAGGTTCGCCATCGAGGCGACCTGCGTCAGCGGCATCGAGAACTGCCGCGAGTACTGGATGAAGGCCTGCACGTCACCGATCGACAGGGTGCCGGACGCAACCCGCAGGCCGCCGATGACGGCTATCAGCACGTAGTTGATGTTCGAGATGAAGAACATCACCGGCTGCATGATGCCGCTGACCAGCTGCGCCTTGAAGGAGGCCCGGTACAACGCGTCGTTCTGCTCGGCGAAGAGGGCCGCGGACTCCTTCTGCCGGCCGAAGACCTTGACCAGGTTGTGCCCCGAGTACATCTCCTCGATGTGGGCGTTGAGCGCGCCGGTCGACTTCCACTGCGCCACGAACTGCGGCTGCGACTTCTTGCCGATCTTCGCCGCGACGTAGATCGACAGCGGTACGGTCGCCAGCGCGACCAGCGCCAGCAGCGGCGAGATCCAGAACATCATCACGAGCACGCCGACGATGGTCAGCAGCGAGTTCAGCAGCTGGCCCATCGTCTGCTGGAGCGTCTGGCCGATGTTGTCGATGTCGTTCGTGGCCCGGCTCAGCACCTCGCCGCGCTTCTGCTGGTCGAAGTACGACAGCGGCAGCCGTGCCAGCTTGGCCTGGAGCTCCTCGCGCATCCGGTAGACGGTGCCGTTCATGACGTGGTTCGACAGCCGCGTCGCGACCAGCATCAGCAGGCCGGCCAGGGTGAAGACCACCAGCGCCCAGATCGCCACGACGCCGACGGCGCCGAAGTCGATGCCCTGGCCCGGGGTGAAGTCGGTGCCGGCGAGCATGTCCGCCATACCGTCCTGGCCCCGGGCGCGCAGCCCGTCCAGCGCCTGCTGCTTGGTGGTCCCGGCCGGCATCTCCCGGCCGACGATCCCCGCGAACACCAGGTCGGTGGCCTCACCGAGGATCTTCGGGCCCACCACCGCACAGCCGACACTGCCGACGACGGCCGCGACCATGCCCCAGATCTTGGCCCGGTCGTGAGCGAGCTGACGCAGCAGCCGCTTGCCCGAACCCTTGAAGTCCATGGACCGCTGGGCCGGCCCCATCATCATTCGTCCTCCGGGCCCGCTCATGCGGCCTCCGCCTCCGTCAGCTGGGAGAGCACGATCTCCCGGTAGGTCTCGTTGTCGGCCATCAGCTCGTGGTGGCGCCCCTCGCCCACGACCTGGCCCTCGTCCAGGACGATGATCCGGTCGGCGTCGCGGATCGTGGAGACCCGCTGGGCGACGATGACCACGGTCGCGTCCTCGGTCTCGCGGGACAGGGCCGCGCGCAGCGCCGCGTCCGTCGCGTAGTCCAGGGCCGAGAAGGAGTCGTCGAAGAGGTAGATCTCCGGGCGCTGCACGAGCGTGCGGGCGATGGCCAGACGCTGGCGCTGGCCGCCGGAGACATTGGTTCCGCCCTGGCTGACGGGGGCCTCCAGGCCACCCTCCAGCACGGAGACGAACTCCTTGGCCTGAGCCACCTCCAGCGCCTGCCACAGCTCTTCGTCACTGGCGTCCGGGCGCCCGTAGCGCAGGTTGGAGGCGATGGTTCCGGAGAACAGGTACGGCTTCTGCGGCACCATGCCGACCGTCCTGGCCAGCAGCTCCGGGTCGAGCGCGCGGACGTCCTCCCCGTCGACGAGGACCTCGCCGCCGGTCGCGTCGAACAGGCGCGGCACCAGGCCCAGCAGTGTGGACTTGCCGCTTCCGGTCGAGCCGATCACCGCAGTGGTCTCGCCGGGGCGGGCCACCAGGTCCACCCCGCGCAGCACCGACGCCTCGGCGCCCGGGTAGCGGAAGTCGGCGCCGCGCAGCTCCAGGCGCCCGCGGCGGGCGAGTTCGCGCACCGGGTCCTTCGGCGGGACCACGCTGGACTCGGTGTCCAGGACCTCCTGGATGCGCTCTCCGCAGACCTCGGCGCGCGGCACCATCATGAACATGAAGGTGGCCATCATCACGGCCATGACGATCTGCATCAGGTAGGCGAGGAAGGCCGTCAGCTGGCCGATCTCCATGCCGCCGCTGTCGACGCGCATCGCGCCGAACCAGATCACGGCGACGCTGGAGATGTTCACGACCACGATGACCGTCGGGAACATGTACGCGAGCAGCTTGCCGGCGGCCAGCGAGATGCCGGTCAGGTCGGCGTTGGCCTCGCGGAAGCGGTCCTTCTCGTAGTCGTCGCGGACGAAGGCGCGGATCACCCGGTTGCCGGTGATCTGCTCGCGCAGCACCCGGTTCACCGTGTCCAGGCGCGTCTGCATCCGGCGGAACAGCGGCCGCGTCCTGAAGACGATGGCGCCGACCGAGATCCCGAGTACGGGGACCACGGCGAGCAGGACGCCCGACAGCTTCACGTCGAGCGAGAGCGCCATGGCGATGCCGCCGACGCACATGATCGGAGCCGAGACCATCAGGGTGAAGGTCATCAGCACCAGCATTTGGACCTGCTGGACGTCGTTCGTCGTACGGGTGATCAGTGAGGGCGCGCCGAAGTGGCCGAGCTCGCGCGCCGAGAAGCTCTGCACGCGGTCGAAGACGGCGGCGCGGACGTCCCGGCCGAAGGCCGCGGCCGTACGGGCGCCGTAGTAGACGGCCCCGACGTTGCAGACGAGCTGGACGAGGGAGACACCGAGCATCAGCGCGCCGAAGCGCAGGATGTAGCCGGTGTCACCGTTGACGACACCGTTGTCAATGATGTCGGCGTTGAGAGTGGGCAGGTAGAGGCTCGCGCTGGTCTGCAGCAGTTGCAGCAGGACCAGCACCGCGATGGGTTTGCGGTACGGACCCAGATGGGTCCGCAGAAGTCGTATGAGCACGCGCAGGCTCCGGTCGGCATGATCGAGGGGTTCAACCCATATTGGGCCAACCGGCCCTGTGATCCCCAGCGGTTTTCGCAAAGGCCGGTCAAAAGGACCAGCCCGCCCCGACCTCCGACCCGGGCCCGGCCTAGAACGCCCCGGGGTGGACCTGCTCCCGCGTCGCGATGTACTGCTGGCGTACCGCCTGCCACGCCGGGAACTCCTCGCCCGGTTCGAAGACCTGGGCCGCGGGGGCCGGCCAGACCGGCGGGGTGTGCGGGGCCAGCGTGCCCTGCGCCGCACCGAGCGCCCAGGCCGCCTGGCGCGCCGCGCCCAGCGCCGCGTAATCGGCCGGCGCCGGTACGACGACCTGCGTACCGAACAGCCCCGGGGCCGCGGCCTGCACGGCCGGCAGCTCGGCCGCCGCGCCCAGCAGGAACACCCGGCGGATCTCCACCCCGCGTGAGCGCAGTACGTCCAGCGCGTCCACCAGCCCGCACAGCATGCCCTCGAAGGCGGCCCGGGCCAGGTGCTCCGGCTTCATCGAGTCCCGGCGCAGCCCGGACAGGGTGCCGGCGGCGTGCGGCAGGTTCGGCGTCCGCTCACCCTCCAGGTACGGCAGGAGTACGAGGCCGTGCGCGCCCGGCGTCGACTTCAGCGCGAGCTCGGACAGCCCCTCCAGGTCGGTGCCGAGCAGTTCGGCGGTGCCGCGCAGCGCCCGTACGGCATTGGAGGTGTTCACCACGGGCAGGTGCATGCCGCTGGCGTCCGCCAGGGAGGTGACCAGCCCGCCGGGCTCCGACACCGCCTCGTGGTGCACCGCCATCACCGAACCGGAGGCACCGAGCGAGACCACCGCGTCGCCGGGGCCGAGCCCCAGTCCGAGCGCGGCGGCCATCGTCTCGCCGGTGCCGGCGGATATCAGCAGCCCCTCGGGCGTGGTCCCCGCGGCGTCGGCCGGGCCGAGCACCTCGGGCAGCAGCGCCCGGTGGCCGAGCGCCAGTTCGACCAGGTCGGGGCGCCAGGTTCCGGTGGCCGCCGACCAGTACCCGGTACCCGAGGCGCCGCCGCGGTCGGTGGTCCGCCGGGCCGGGCGGCCCAGCAGCTGCCAGACCAGCCAGTCGTGCGGGGACATCAGCACGGCGATCCGGCGGGCGGCCTCGGGCTCGGTGCGGGCCAGCCAGGCCAGCTTCGCGACCGGCTGCGCGGCGTGCGGGACCGAGCCCACCGCCTCGATCCAGGACTGCCGGCCCCCGAAGGCGTCGATGAGGTCGGCGGCGGCGACCTGGCCGCGCTTGTCGTTGCCGACGAGGGCCGGACGCACCAGAGCGCCCTGCGGGTCCAGCGGCAGCAGACCGTGCTGCTGGGCCGAGACCCCTATGGCCTGCACCCCTTCGAGGAGCCCGCCCCCGGCGGCCTCGCCGAGCGAGAGCAGCCAGGCCTGCGGATCGGTCTCATGGGGATTCGCGCCGCCGTCCGGCTCGGCCGTGGGCTGCGGATGGGGTGCGTACCCCTGGCGCAGCACGGCGCCGGTCTCGGTGTCACAGACGACGATGCGTGTGAACGCGGAAGAGCTGTCCAGCCCGGCGACTATCCCCATGTGGAGGATTCTGCCGCACGTGAGCCGGACTCGACCGCTCCGGAGCCCCCGGAACCTCGTGGATCCCGTGGGCCCCGGCGCGCGGACCTGTACCGCTAGGTGTTGCTGGTGCCCCAGTCGTCGTCCGCGCCGCCGCCGGCCCGGGCGCGCAGACCCCGTACCCGCCCCGCGAGCGAGTCCGGGACGGCGTCGCCGACCTTGTGGCTCACCGCGGTGAAGGCCTTGCCGGCGAACTCGCGCCCGGTCTGGCCGGCGGTCTCGGCGGCGTTGCGCACCGCGGGGTTCTGCGCGAGCTGCTGTGCGGACTTCCGCAACTGCTCGTAGCGCTCGCGTCCGGCCCGGGTTCCGAGCACGTACCCGAGGGCCAGTCCGACCACGAACGTGACCTTGTACCGCATGCCTGTCACCCTTCGTCGTGTGGTGCCCGACCCGCTGTCGATACCGATTGGCGGAGCACCCCCCTGCTTGCGCTAATCTATGACTCGCAACGGGCACTCGCTCTTCGGCAACGCCGGAGGTGGGCTGTTCGATGCACCGCAGCAATCCCCTGTAGCTCAATTGGCAGAGCAGCCGGCTGTTAACCGGCAGGTTACTGGTTCGAGTCCAGTCGGGGGAGCGCAGTCCCCTGTAGCTCAATTGGCAGAGCAGCCGGCTGTTAACCGGCAGGTTACTGGTTCGAGTCCAGTCGGGGGAGCACGGCAGAAGAAGAGGACCCCACGGGGTCCTCTTCTTTCGTTTGTCGCCCCGTCCTGGAACCGGACAGCACTCGGCGCAGTCTCTCTGAACAGGCGAAGCCGATCATGCGAGGCATCCGAGGCAGGAGATCGTATGAGCGGCTATGCTGCGGCAGACGGCGCGCACACGTGTACGCGCCACGCCGTGAAGGGGCGGTAGCTCAGCCGGTTAGAGCAGCGGACTCATAATCCGTCGGCCGTGGGTTCGAGTCCCACCCGCCCCACCACAGCAGAAACGTCGTGACCAGCGAAAACGCCGGTTTCACGCTAGCTCGGCGGTGCCGTTCGCCGCACGAACGCCGCACCGAACCCCCGTACGATCACTCTCATGGCGTACATCAAGACCAATTCCCGGCTGTCCGGAGACCCTTCCTACACCGTCATGTGGCGGGCCGGCGGGACCCGAACGGGCCGCTGGTGCCGCGAGACGTTCGACGACGAGACGCTGGCAGAACGTTTCCGCGACCTGGTCAACGGTCACGGACAGCAATGGCCGCCGGGGTGGGTCAAGGGGGAAGGATTCGTCGAGCCGGATGAGTCGCCGGTGCTGGATGCGGAGAAGTTCCCGATCTACGCCCATGCCTACGTGGGGCTACTGACGGACATATCCGACCACACTAGAACCAACTACACCAGGTTCATCGATAACCACATGGTCCCGTGGTTCGGAGAGATGTCCGTCTCCGATCGCGGAAACAAGCTCACCCGAGACCACATCAGCCAGTGGATTTTGGATCTCCAGAACGGGAGGCCCGGCCCCCTTCACTCCCCAGGGACAGTGCGCCGCCCGTACGCAGCGAAGACGATCGCCAACCTCCACGGCTTGCTCTACAGCATCCTCCAGTCAGCCGTGGACGCCGATCCGGCGCTGCGTGACTCGAACCCCTGCGCGCACACCAAGCTGCCCAAGGGGAACGACACCGAGGACGACGAGGTGTTCCTCGAGCCGGAGGAGTACGCAGTCCTGCGGGCGCAAGTACGTGCCGATGCCGTCGACATCATCGACGCGCTGGTGAGCACCGGCCTCCGCTGGGGCGAGGTGACGGCGCTGCAACCCCGGGACTTCACCTTCGTGTCCAAGAGGCCGACGCTGCGCGTACAGCGCGCTTGGAAGCGGCGAGGAGAGGGTGGGACGTTCCTCGGGGCCCCCAAGACGAAGAAGTCGCGTCGGACTCTCGTGCTCACTCCCGAGCAGGTGGAGCTGTTCCAGCGGATCTGCCGGGGGAAGAAGCCGACCGACCTGGTGTTCACCGCCCCAGAGGGAGGGGCCTGGCACTCCGGCGTGTTCCACGCGCACCGCTGGAAGCCCGCCCTGGACGGAGCCAACGCCGCGGGTCTCACCAAGCGCCCGCGCGTCCACGACCTTCGCCACACCCACGCTTCCTGGCTTATCGCCGGCAAAGTCCCGCTGCCCGTGATTCAGGCCCGCCTTGGCCACGAGTCGATCACGACGACCGTTGACCGGTACGGGCACCTCTTGGAGTCCTCGGACGACGAGGTCGTGGCAGCCGTCGAGTGGGCCATGGCCGCCACGGTGCCCCAATCCCTTGCCGAGGCGGCCTGAGAGCACCTGTCGCTCCCGTGCGCGTGGTTCGAGAGCCTGGGGATCTTGGTTCGCAGGTCCCGATGGGCACAGTGGGACGCGCCTCATCAGAAGGGCGGGGTGTCACCTACTTGTCTGCTGGTTAGGGCACTGCGCGTGCTCACCCAGACCTTGTAGTCGCCCAGGTCCTGGGGCCCTCGATCTATCCTGAACAGCGGAATATGGGCATGCACCCAATCCACCTTGAACGGGTCGTATCGGTCGAGGTCCAGGAGCCGGGCAGCAAGGATCGCGGAGACAGACTGGTCATCCTCGAAGAGGCGCTGGGTGTGCTGATGGCGCCAGAGCTCATCGAGCTCTGCAACAGTCTGTGCCGCCCTGTCCGGGGCAGCGGGGCGAGCGTAAGGCCCGAGGTGCGCTAGGACGCGCAGGGTCGATCCCCCATAGCCGCCTGGAATGCCCGAGCCGCGTAGCGAGTCCTCAAGAGCTGAGAGGACTGTGGCGGTCGTGAGACCGGGGTCTTCTCGTCCGGAATCGACGCTGATGACACTGCCTGCGCTCATGTCCAGGCGATGAGGGCCTGTTTCGCCGTACCCGATGTCCCGGAGGGCATCGGTCACCATGTACCGCAGCGCACGACGCATACCGACGCTCAGGTCTGAGGGCCGCGCCCACTCGATGCGTAGTGCGAGCACTGGTGCAGGTTCGTTGATCTCGGAGGAGATTGTCTGATCCGCGGAGAGTTTGCTCGACGGCGCATGGTCCTTGTCTGCTCCCGTCGCCCCTAGCCAGAGGCGGTGCAGTCTTTGTTCCTCCGCAGGGAAATCGGAGCCCGGGACAGACTCACACAGAGCCTCCGCGAGTACCTGGATCAGCCCCCAAGACGGCAGGCGATCACTTGAGAAGGCGTCATAGACCCGGCTCTTGCTCGCTACCGCCGGACCTATGAGCTTGGCGAGATCTCGGGTGGAAGGTCGGCCGGCACGCCGGTGCAGGTCGTGCAGTGCATCGTTCAAGTCCTTCAGCCCGCAGTCCGGCAGCACTGGCCGCTTGAGCCCTGGCATAACTCCCCCCTGGAACTGTCCGATTCCGTCCTATCGTGTCCGACGGCGACCGCCGATGTCTATCGTCGTCCACCGCCACGATCTCCAGATCAGGCTGCTCGGAGTGCAGTCGAGATGAGGAGGCGTAGGGGATGACACCATCCACCCCCTTTTGGGAGGCCGTCGCGGAAGGGGCTTTGGCGGAGGTGATCGGTTCCGTGATCGTGCTGGGGTTGTGTGCGTCTGTCCGCTCAGTTCGGCGGAGAGATCGCCAGTCGGAGAACGAGACGGAGGGTGACCAGACGTAGTCATGTCTGCGGGGGCAGAACGCTTTGCCGGGCCAATCCTTGGAGGTTTGCGGAGTGCCACCTCACCAGAGGCTGAGTGGCCGACCCGCTGCCATGGCGGCTCGGATGCGGCCCGCGATCTCCTGGTCTGACTCGTGGTTCGCCATGCTGGCGCGAATGGCAGCGCCGATCGCGCGGGAGCGTCCGGCCGGGCCGCGGAGGTCGGCCAGGGGACTGCCTGGATCTCTGCGGCGGGCCAGCCATTCGGCCCGGTTCTCCGCCGCTGTGCCCAGCCGAAGGTGCGTTGGCTGCTGGCAGGAGTGGTTGTCACAGGTGTGGCAGACGGTCGGGCTGTCGGTCCCCCAACCGAGGCGCGGGATGACGCCGTGCGCGAGTTGGTACCCGTACAGGTGAGCCGGCACGGTGCCGCGTCGCGTCCTGCCCGGCCGTGAGGCGGCCCTGAAGCTGGCGTGGCCGGTGCTGGAGATCCCGCCGAAGAAGAACCAGCAGCCCTCAGCTGAGGGGGTGCGGTAGACCTTGCGCCAGTAGCGGACCTGAACAGACTCGTCGGCCAGCCAGGCCGCCCACTCAACCGCAGGTATGCGAACGGGCGTTGGCTGACCGATGAGGGCGAGCTGTTCATCAACGGGAGCGGGCCCGGACCCCTCCACCGCTGTGAGCGGGAAGAGTCCGGGCCCGAGGTTGTTCTCAGGCGGCATCAGCCTGGCTGCCGTCCGGTGTGATGGCCGGGGCTGCAGGAGACGGGGTCGACGCTGCCGCCCGAGACGCACGGGGGCGGCTGGAGCGCGGGCGTTCTGCGCGGGCACGCAGCATTTCGATGATCTCCTTCGCGCGAGCGGCGGTAACAGGCTTCGCCTCGCGTTCCAGTTCCTCCGCCGGCACTCCCAGTAGTTCCGCGACCAACTCTGCGTCGTTGTCGAACAGCCGCAGAGCTACGGCAGCGGCTTCCCGTGCCGCGACGTCGGCCTCGTCCTTCGCTCGTGCCGCCTTCGCCGCCGTTTCGCGCGCGGTCAACACGTTCGCCGCGGCCATCTCTCGCGTCTTCGCCTGGAGTGCTTCGACGGCGCGAACCCGCCGCCGCAGCTCTGCCGCGCTCACCGATGCTGCCGGAGTCGTGCTCACCCGTGCCTCCAGTTCTGTTCGAAATTGCTGCTCATCGCGCGCACCGTAGGCACAGGTCCGCGGACATCTCGAACCACCAGCCCGGGGCCGCTCATGGCAGGAGCAGGAGAAGTCGGCGTAGACGCCCGGTTGGTGCCGGCGTCAGTGATTCAGTGCCTCCGGCGGGTCCTCCTCGGAGGGGGTGGGGGCTGGTTGGTCGGGTGCGGGAGCGTTGTGGTGCGGGTGAAGGCGGGGTTCCCTCCTCGGCCGGACACCCCAAGGGGCGTACCAGGAACCCGGACACGGCGTCCAGGCCGAGCCGCTACGCGGTCGCTACGCGAGCCAGGACACCGCGCCCGGAACCCTGGTACGGCGGAGCTGTCCGACCGAGGAGGGAACCCCGCCCAGGCCCGTTGTGGCCGGGCCCGGCCGGGCGGGTGCGGGCCGTGGGGTGCGAGAAAAGGCCAGGTCAGGGTTATGTATCAGGGTTGACCCTACCCCTAGAACATGGTTTAATTAGTGATGTCGGAAGGGGAGGGCAACCCCCGACCGGCACGCGGCGGGCCGACCGGCCGCCGACAACCTCTCACCAGGAGAACGAACGTGAGCACCACGAAGGCACCCGCGAAGCTTGAAACCATCCGCGCCCTGCTCGCCAAAGCGGAGGACCCCCGCACGCCGGAGTCGGAGGCGGAGTTGGCCCGGAAGCGGGCGTTCGAGATGATGGCGAAGTACGGCGTCGAACAGGCGATGCTCAACGACGCCAACCCGGCCAGCGACGCCCCGACGGACCGCAAGATCGTTCTGGATAACCCGTGGGCGATGGAGCGGGTCCGCCTCGTCAACCGCATTGCGCTCGCCCTCGGTTGCGAGCTGATCCACCTTGGCCGGGATGGCAGCGGCCCGGCGCGCCGGGTACACATCTTCGGGTACGCGAGCGACCTTCAGCGTGTCGAACTGCTCTACACCTCTCTTCTGCTCCAGATGAACGGCGGACTGGCCGCTCAGTCGGTCCCGCCGGGCCAGGGTGCGCGTGCCTGGCGTCGGTCCTGGCTCCTCGGCTTCATCAACCGGGTGGGCGACCGCATCGAGGAAGCCGAGCGCGGCGCACGCGAAGAGGTCAGGGGCGAGACCACTGCCACCGGCCGCAGCGCGGCCCTCGTGCTCGCGGACCGCAAGGCCGTCGTCTCACGCAGCTATCAGCAGGCGTACCCCCGCGCGCGGAAGGGCGGCAACACCACCATGACCGGCAACGGATACGGAGCCGGATGGATGGCGGGCAGCCGTGCCGACATCGGCGGCAAGCGGATCGGCCGCACCACGGCCGGGTCCATAGCCGCGTAGCCCCATTGAGGCCGGGGGCGGCCGTACGCCGCCCCTGGCCGCCGAGTCCACGCCCTACCCCAGGAGGCATGACCGTGCCCGCTCGAAAGCCCCCGGCCACCCCCGCCCGCATCCTCACGGCCGCCGCCGACCACATCGAACGCGTCGAGCTCTACCAGGGTGACCACCTCTGGCAGCCCGGCCGGATTGGCGACACCGCCCTGTGCGCCGTGCTGCACGCATGGGAATGCGGTGTGCGCTCCGTCCGGCCCCGCTGGTCGGTACGCGGTGAACCGTGGGACATCTTCCAGCGCGCTCTGTTCGACTCCCTTGTGGTGCTCAGCAACCACGCCAACGGCCGCCCCGTGTCCGGCGTCCGGTGGCGAAAGCTGCGGCTCACGGAAGATGCCTACCGGCGAACCCTGTTGTGGTGCTGGGGGGATGAGCCCGAGCGGACCACCGTCGAGGCCGCCGCGATGATCCGCACCGCCGCAGCCCGGTACCCGAGTGGCGGCGATCACAGCATCCCCGGTTGCCCCACCCTTAAGAACATGGTTTAATTAATGGTGCCGGAAGGGGGAGGGCAACCCCCCGACCGGCACCGTCACCGGGCCGAACGGCCCGACGAACTCTCACCAGAAAGAGAAGGACCGATGACGAACACCAAGACCCAGGCCGGCGTCCAGACCACCCCTGCCCCGTGGCCGACCCTCACGGTCGCCGAACTCGCCGCGCACCCCGGCAATGTCCGCGAGATCGAGGCCCCGGCCGATCTGCTGGCCGACGTGAAGGACAACGGCGTCGTGGAGCCGCTGTACGTCGTGCGGACCCACGGCGACGTGCCGCAGATCATCGACGGGTTCCAGCGGCTGGCCGCCGCCGTCGCCGCAGGGTTGGAGGCCGTTCCGGTCACCCCCCGCCCCGTGATCCGGATCGACGCGCTCACCCCGCACCCGAAGAACGCCCGCGAAGACCTGGACCTCAACGCGCCGTTCGTGGACTCGCTCCGCACCGAGGGGTGCCGCATCCCCGTCAAGATTCAGCGGCTCGACGGCGGAGTCCTCCAGGTCAACGACGGAAACCGTCGCTACCACGCAGCGACGGACGCGGGTCTTACCCACCTGCCGTACGAGTGGGAGGACGACGACCGCGACTCGGCCGGGCAGTTCCTCGACATGATCACGACCGCTCAGCACCGTAAGAGCCTCACCACGTCCGAGATGAACCAGGCCATGTTCAGCGCCGCCGAGGCGGGCGCGCAGGTCGGCCGAATCGCCAAGGCCGCAGGCGTGCGGCAGAAGGACGTCAAGGCGCTGGTCAAGGTCAGGTCTGACGAGAAGCTGAGCGCCGCCGTCAGCGGTGCGGGCAGCTACGAGTGGACTTTCGAGCACCTGGCCGCGCTCTCGGAGTTTGCCGACGACGTCGAAGCACTCGCCGCGATCACCGAGGCCGCCGCCGAGGACGACGCCGACGAGGGAGACGTTGACTGGGCCATCGCCATCGAGCGGACCAAGCGCGACAAGCGGAACAAGGCGGAGGCGCACCGTGCGGAGCTGGAGGCGGCCGGGCAGAAGATCAGGGACGCCGAGGAACTGTCCGAGCGCGCCATGCCCGTCTGGCGACTGCGCGGCATCAGCGCCGAGGAGCACGCCGAGTGCAAGGGGCTTGTCTGGGTGTTCGATGAGCGGCGGGGGGACCGGTACGAGCCTTACTGCTCCGCCCCCGGCCTGTACGGGCACACGGTGCCCGAGGGTGCCAGCGCCAGCGGCGGCACGATGACCACCGCCGACAAGGAGGCCGAGCGCGCCGCCCGCGCCGCCGTCAAGAGGGGGAACATCGACTGGGACGCGGCCGAGACCCTGCGCCGGAAGTGGATCACGGACCTGATCAAGCGGCGCAACCTCCCGAAGAACGCCACCAACACCCTGATCGGGCACGTCAATAATGCTCTGCTGAACGGCAGTTGGGGTATCTCCGACGACCTGAACAAGGAGGGCACCACGGAGATCCTGGCCGGATTCCTGGGGCTGAACGCCGAGCAGGCCAAGGACCGAGGCAGCTTCGCCGGGCACGTCGCCAAGGACCCGCGCCGGGCCCCTCAGCTCCAGTTCGCCGCCATCGCCGCCGTCGGGGAGAAGTGCGCAAACCGGTCGGCATGGCGGACGGACAGCCAGCACGCCCCGTGGACGCGGAAGCCCACCGGCCGGTGGTTCCAGGTGCTCGCGTCCCTCGGGTACCCGCTCACACCCATTGAGCAGTCGGTCGTGGACGAGGAGCCCTACGACCCGTCGAAGAAGAAGCCCCGCGCCGCGATCACGTCCGGCAGTGAGTCGGAGGCCAAGCAGGAGCCCGGCGCCGACGAGGAGGCGGGCGAGCCGGAGGCCGAGGAAGCCGACGACCCGGCCAGCGACGACGAAGCCGCCGCCTAACCACCTCAGCCGCCCGACGCCGGGGGCGGGAACCGCTCGCCCCCGGCACCCCCAGGAGCCCCACAGTGACCCGTACAGCTCTGTTCGAGACCCACGGCGACGACCACGGTTGCGGATGCGTCCCCGCCCCCGCCGAGCCCGACCCCGGCACCACCGCCGACATCATGCAGGCCCGCGCCATCGCGGGCGGACTCGCGGAGTTCGGCAGCGGCCCCGCCCGCTGGTCTGCCGCCTACGACCGCGAGGCCGCCGCCGTCGTCCTGCGCGTGGACACTCCGCGCGGACTGTACGCGCTCGCCATCCCGGCCCCCGGCCAGCCGTTCCCCGTCCGCCACCGTGGCGAGCGCATCGGCGCACTGGACTGCCGCCGCACGTACGGCACCGCCGACAGCTACACCGCCGCCCTGTTCGCCGCGTTCCTGCGCGACCGCGCCGCACTCGACATCCCCGGCCGGGATGCTTGCCCTACACCACAAAACATGGTTTAATTAATGGTATCGGAGGGGGAGGGCAACCCCCCTCCGGTCCCACGGGCCGCCAGCCGGCCCGACCCCGGCCGTACGCGGAGGGCAACCCGCCCGGCCGGGCGCTCGATTCCTCTCTCACCAGCAGGAGCACCCACGATGACCAGCGCAGCCATGCGGTTTTCCATCCCCGCCACGGCCCAGGCCCGCGTCCGCCAGCTTGTCGAGGCCACCAATGCCCGCGCCGCCGTCCACAAGCTCACCGCCTACATGCTCGACGTCTCCGCGCCCTTCCTGGCCGACTACCACGACATCGACGGCCGCCTGATTGGCAAGCGCCCCACCGTCACCGTGACGATCTCCGGTGACATCCCCCGTCACCACGGCTGGACCGTCCTTGCCCGGCTGGACCACGACGAGGAGGGCGAGACGATCACCAGCCTGTTCCCCGGCCTGCCCGAGCAGGACGCCGAGGCCGTGCGCGGATACCACGCCATCGCGAACGTCTGTCACGGCTGCAACATCGCCAGGCATCGCACCGCCACCTATCTCGCCCGCCACGAGACCGGCGAGATGCGGCAGTTGGGCACCACGTGCGTCGAGCCGTACACCGGCCTGCCGATCAAGGGCCTTGAGGCCCTGTGGCGGTTCGGCACGCTGAAGGACTCCGATTGGGACGGCGAAGAGGGCGGCATCCCGGCCGATCTCCGCGTCCCGGTGGCCGAGGTCCTGCGGGTGACCGCCGCCATCGTGAACACCGAGGGCCGCTTCTACAGCCGGTCCGAGCAGTGGAAGAACACCCAGCCGACCGCCGACGGCGTCGAAGCGTACTTCTTCGACCGCAAGGCCCCGATGGAGTGGCGGGCCGCCATCGACGCCGACCCGGAGGCGCCGACCACTGCCGCCGCCGTCCGGGCGTGGGCGGTCCAGGGATACGGCAGCCTCTCCGACTACCGACACAAGGTGGGCCAGTTGGCGAAGGGGGAGACCGTTGACCCGCGCCACCTGCCGACGCTCGTGTCCGCCATCGCGGGGTGGTACCGCGACCAGGAGAAGGAGGCCACCGAGCGGGCCGCCCAGAACAGCAAGCCGCAGGGCACCGTGGGCGAGCGCATCACCACCCCCGCCACCGTCACCACCGTGATCGAGCTGGAGGGCCGGACGTACGGCTACCACACCCAGCGCCGCCGACTGGTGAAGTTCCAGGACCCGCAGGGCAACGTGTTCGTCTGGTTCAGCAGCGCCGCCGACGTCCCCGACCAGGGCGACGAGGTCGAGCTGACCGGCACGGTCAAGGACCACAGCATCTACGGCGAGACCGCACAGACGGTTCTCACCCGGTGCCGCGTCGCCGCACGCGAACCGGTCGCCGCGTAGCAGGCCCGGCCGGACGGGAAGCACCGCCCGGCCGGACCCCGGCCGCCGGGCCGTGGGGTGGGCGGCGTCGAGCCGCCCACCCCACGCTCCGCCCACCGCCGTCCCGGCCCGACCGCGTCGGCGGCCGGCCCCCACTCACCGGCCCCCGTACGAAGGGCGTCCCTCCGGGACGGCTCAGCCTGGCCCGGCTCGCAGCCGGCCGGAGCGTCCGGGCCGCAGGCGGCCCTCCCGCTCCGTCCGGACGCCGGGCCGAAGGGCGTGCCCTTCGGGCACGACGGCACTGTCCGTCGCGCTCCGCGCGACCACGGGCGGCACCCGTACGACGAGGCCACGGCTCGCCGCCGCCCGCACCACTGAGACTCCCGAGGAACACCCCCATGCCCGAGAACGCTTGCGCCGTCCGTCCCCAGGCCGCCACGGCAGGAGAACCGTCTCCGCGGACGTGCATCCAGGTCGCCAGGCAGGCCGCGATCCTCGCAGTCACCGCCGCCGACGACGCCATGACCGCCGTGTGCCACAGCCGATCCGGTGCCGCGATCGCCGTCGGTAAACGCAGGATCGCTTGACCTTGTGCCCGGGGAGGGGCATGCCGCCCCGGGCACACGCCTGTCACTCGTTCCGCCACTCGTCGCGCAGTCGGCGTACCGCAGTGATAGCCCGTACGGCTTTCTCGGCGAGCGACGGCACCTGATCGAGGACGTAGCCGAGTACGAGAACGCACCCACCGAGCACTGCTACCGAGGCTGTTGCCCATCCGACCGTTTCCATGCGTCCGACGCACCTTCCGTGAAGGTGGTCGGTTCGGTGGCATGGCTGCTCGAACCGACCACTGTTGCTCTCAGTGATCAGGTCGAGAACCAGGCACCGCACGCCGTACTCGGGTATGGACTTGTATCGGAGCGGCAGCTCCGTTCTCCCCGGATGCCCGAAGGCGAGGAAGGCGACCAGGTTTGTGCAGTGCGGTGACTTCACCCGATAGCCAGAAACCTAGGTTCCATCGCTCGGCCACACCGCAGGACGAGAATCACTCGTGTCGTCATCAATTCGTGACGATCGGCGGGCTGGTGGCGTTGCCTGGCGCGCGCCACGGGGACCTATCTCCTGACTGGCCCCGAGTCTGGAGCCCCGGCGGTCGGGGGGCGTTGGGTGCCGGCCAGAGCGAAAGGCAGCCTCCGGCGGGTCCTCCTCGGAGGGGGTGGGGGCTGGTTGGTCGGGTGCGGGAGCGTTGTGGTGCGGGTGAAGGCGGGGTTCCCTCCTCGGCCGGACACCCCAAGGGGCGTACCAGGAACCCGGACACGGCGTCCAGGCCGAGCCGCTACGCGGTCGCTACGCGAGCCAGGACACCGCGCCCGGAACCCTGGTACGGCGGAGCTGTCCGACCGAGGAGGGAACCCCGCCCAGGCCCGTTGTGGCCGGGCCCGGCCGGGCGGGTGCGGGCCGTGGGGTGCGAGAAAAGGCCAGGTCAGGGTTATGTATCAGGGTTGACCCTACCCCTAGAACATGGTTTAATTAGTGATGTCGGAAGGGGAGGGCAACCCCCGACCGGCACGCGGCGGGCCGACCGGCCGCCGACAACCTCTCACCAGGAGAACGAACGATGAACACGCCTCTCACCGTCGCAGAGCTGGCCCACCCGATCGCTCTCGGCCTCGGCGGGAACTGGCGACCGCAGCCCGCGCGCCACGGCGTCCAGGAGCTGAACCACGCCGCCACCTTCACCCACCTGGACGGCCGACAGCTTCACCTCTCCGAGCGGTTCGATGACCCCGGCCACCTGCACATCCGAGGCGCATTCCCCGCCACCGACTACCCGTTCCGCAGGGGCGAGCGCGACACCGTCCGAGTCGCCATGACCGAGGACCCGGCAGGCATCGCGGCCCAGATCGCCGCCGACCTCATCCCCGCCCACCGTGATGTTCACGAGCGGGTGACCGAGCACAACCGCGCGCAGGCCGAGACGCGGCGGGATGTCGAGGAGGGCGCGCGCGATCTCTCCGCCCGCCTCCCCGGAGCCCGGACCCGGGTTGATGGCACATCTGCGTTCGTTTACATGAACCTTGAACCGGGAGAGGTCCATATCGGACTCGACGGCGATGCGGTGAGCCTCGTACTCAACGACGTGCCCCGGATTATCGCCGACGCCGTTGTATTCGCGGTGAGCCGCTTTCTCCCCAGCGTCCAGACGCCCGAAGACGAGTACGGCGAATGCGTCGACGGATACGCCCTCTAATTCCCCAAGTTTCAGGGCGGCGCGCCTCCGCAGCGCGCCGCCCCGGGCAGAAAGGCCCTGTGATGAGCGCCGATATATTCGTCATCGAGCCGCAATGGATCGTGCAGGGCCCGCACCTCAAGTGCACCCTGAAACGCGCCCTTGCTCTCCAGGCCACACAAAATGTGTGGTCCGGTACCGAGCACATCAACAACGCCGTGGCGATGGTTTACGGCGATCAGCTCCCGGACTCCGGCCGATGGGAATTGACCCGGTCCCAACTCTGCACACTCAAAATTGCCATTGAGTGGCGCAGGGCCAAGCGCGCGGCCAGCGACAAGAAGACCGCCCCCGATATCCTCGAACACTGGACGCAAATAGAGGACGAGGTCATAGCCGCATACCGGGCCGTGAGCAAAGAAGCGGGTTTGTACTGGATTTAGGGGGTTGCCGATCCCCCTAGAACGTGGTTTAATTAGTGGTGCCGGAAGGGGGAGGGCAACCCCCCGACCGACACCGTGGGGCCAGCCGGCCCGGACGATTTCTCGCCAGGAGGACCGCGACATGCCCCGTAAGCCGAAGATGACCGACGAAGAGCGCCGAGCCTACTCCGCCAAGATGCGCGGTGAACTCGAAGCCGTCATGGATCGCGCGTACGGTTCGATGGTCGGCAGCGAAGAATTCTGGGCCGCCGTCATGCGCACGGCCGCGAACCTGACCCACCCGGACCGCGACGACCGCAGCCCCACCAACTGCATCGCCATCGCCGCCCAGTGCCCGAACGCCACCCACGTACTCAGCTCCGGAGACTGGCGGAAGGCTGGACGCTTCCCGGCCAAGGGGTCCACCTCCCTCCGTATCTGGACGCCGATCAAGCGCCGGACCGAGGATGCCCAGGAGGCCACGGCCGCAGCCGCTGACGGCGGGCAGCGAGAGGTCGCCGGTGAGGCCGCCGAGAGCCAGGGGCGCAAGGTGTCCGGCTTCAAGGCCGGGCCGGTTTTCGACATCAGCCAGACCGACGGCGACGCCTACGAGCCGCCCGCCGCCGCCCCGCTCGCCGCCGAGGTCATCCGCGATGTCCTGGTGAACCAGTACCGCGACCAGTACCACGAAGACCCCGAGCAGGCCGGAGGGTTCGACTTCACCCAGGACGCCCCCGACAACGCCGTCCGCATCCTGCTGTACGGCCACGCGTGGCGACGCATCACCGAGGCGGACGCCCCCCTTCCCGGCCAGCACGCGGCCGAAGTCGCCTCAGCCGCCCACGTCGCCGCGCTCATCCTGAACGTCGCCCCGGGCCCCGCCGTCATGCCGCCGCTCGCGGGCATCATCACCCAGGGCAAGAAGCCCCCGGTGCACGAGTCCGCCGTCCGGGCCATCGAGACCGGCCGCGCCATCGCCCGTGCCGTCACTATGGCCGCCGAGCGCCGCCGCGAACTTGCCGTGACCGGTTGACCCAGACCTAAGAACATGGTTTAATTAAGGGTATCGGAAGGGGGAGGGCAACCCCCCGACCGACAGCCCCGCCGGGGTCAACCGGCCCCGGCGGAATCTCTCACCAGATGGGACACGACATGCTCACCACCGACCAGAAGACCACCGTGCAGGACTTCCCCACCGCGACGCTCGTGATCGGCGGACCCTGGTTCCGTGGCCACCAGCTCGACACCCGCCCCGCCGTCGTCGTCGGCCCGTTCGGCGGCCCGGAGTTCGCCGACGAGGCCACCATGTCCGTGGTCTGGTTCTTCACCCTCGGCGCCCCGCAGCCGGGCGACAGCGTCCAGGCGATGTTCCCGCACGAGCTGACCCCGCTGGACGACACGCTGACCACGATGCACGGCGACACGTTCCGCGACATCGTCCGCAACCTGCGACGGGGACGGTTCGCCTACGACGACGGGGACGCGCTCAGCGCCGCCGTCCGTCAGGCATGGCGCGAGCGGACCGAACTGGCCGACGCCGACCCGGCCGCCCGGCACACGCTCCACCGCAGCTGACCAAGGCCCCGCCGGTCCGGGGGAGGGCAACACCTCCGGACCGGCGGGCCCCAGCACCCAAGGGGACACCCCTTCGGGGCGGCAGGACAGGTCCGGTGCGTTCACCGCCGCCGGCCGACTCCGCCGCCGGCCGACTCCGCCGCAGGCGGCTCCGCCGACCGACGACGGGCACCGGACCGCAGCGGACGCGCCCCGCGGGGGCGCGACAGCCCCTGTCGTCGCGCAGGCGCGACGACCCGCGAGCCGATCGTCCCTCACGGCCCGCGCCGGTGGTGCAGCGCCGCTGCCAACGCACGGTCCGCCCTGCGAACGGACCAAACTCTCACCAGGAAAAGCCAGTTCAGTGACTATCGAGATCACCCACACCCGCCGAGAAGGAACCCTGATCGAGGGCACGAGCCGTGGCGACGGATCGTCCGAGATCCTGCGACTTCGCGAGTACGGCCGGACCCAGAGCCAGCCCTTCCGCTGGAGCAGGAACCTTGACTGCTGGTACCTCCCACACAGCCGTGACCACGCCACCTACACCCCTTCGCTCGAACTCCTCGCGCAGCGACTCCGAGACGCGGGCTTCGAGGTCACGTTGACCATCGACAACGCCGACCGCCGATCGTTCTCCGACGCCGAGAAGGAGCGGGAAGAGAAGGCCGAAGGCCGAGCGGAAAGGTTCGGCGGGTACGCCGCCACCGCCGCCCGGAACTCCGAGTCCGCGCGGAGGCGGAGCCACGAGATATCCGAGCGGTTCGCCTTCGGTCAGCCAATCCTCGTCGGACACCACTCCGAGGGCCGCGCCCGCCGCGATCACGCGCGGATGGACAACGCGATGCGCAAGAGCACCGGCGAGCACGACCGCGCCGACCACTGGACCGGACGGGCACAGGCCGCCGCGAACTACGAGCGATTCAAGAAGGACCCCGGCCGCACGCTCCGCCGTCTCGACAAGCTGCGGGCCGACCTCCGCGCGGTCGAGAAATGGCAGGGCGGCGAGTCCGCGAAGGGGTTCTTCCGGAGCCCCGCGGACCCGGAGTTGGAGATCGAGCACCAGGAGTTGACGGAGGAGATTGAGCACTGGGAGGCGGTCATCAAGGACGCCGAAGCAGAGGGCTTCAAGGTCTGGTCGAAGGCTGACTTCACACGCGGGGATTTCGTGCTGTACCGAGACACCTGGTACGAGGTCCTGCGGGTCAACCCGAAGTCGGTGACGATCCCGCACATTCACAACGGCGTCGGTCAGCGCGTCGTTCGCGCGGCGGACAACCGTCACGACGGCTGGACCTGGACCGCTCCCTACGACGACGTGTCCGGGCGCAAGAGCGCCGACGAGATGCAGCAGTCGACTCGGCCCGAAGCCGCCGAGCACCAGGAGCAGCCCCAGCAGGCCCCGCCGACCAAGGAGCCGGTACCGGCGGCTGAGAGGGCCCTTACCAGTCACCCCAGCCCGTGGCACGCGAAAGCGCGCCGCTGGGCTCTCTGTCAACACGCCCCTGAAGGGAGGTCGACCCCGGCGACGGCCCCCGCCGAAAGGGCAAACTGGCAGGACGGCATGGCACTGGTGCTCATCGCCTCGAAGAACTCCCGCCGCTCCCGCAAGCGCGCCTTGTGGGCGATGACCCGCCGCGAGGCACAGGCGGTGTGCGGTGACCCCCGCACCTCCGGCCGCTCCTACATGCTCACCTGGACTGACCGGCCCGGCACCGAAGGCGCCGACTGGGAATGGGTCCCGGACAACGGCAGCCACGCCCCGGTCCTAGACGAGCTGGGCATCACTCCGCGCCGTGAATGGACCGCCGCCCCGCAGGCCCAGGCCGAGGCCGCGTAACTACGCCCCCACCCGGCCCCCCGCCGGTCGAGCACGCCGGGGGGACGGGCCCCTCTCTCACCAGAACAGGGCACCACCATGACCATGCAACTCCTCGAGCGACCCGCGACCATCACCGTCCCTGACACCGAAGCAGCCAGGCTGATCGTCCCCGCGACCGAGGCCACCACGACCATCCCGACGTATCGCGTCGGCACCCCCGACATCCAGTGCCGATACCCCGTGATCGTTGGCGAAGACCAGGTCATCGGCCGCGCCTACAGGTGGCACCGGGATTGGCTCGTCCTCACCACCGAGGGCGAACGCAACCTCCGCCGCCCGCCCAAGGGGACCCCTGGCACCGATTTGGCCGCCGCCCACCTCGCGGAGGAGTACGCCGCCGGGCGGATCGGCGCCGTCCCCTTGGACCAGGTGCTCGCCGAGACCCCCACGCCGTTGTGCGGGCCGGTGCCTCTCCTACACCCGCGGATGCCGGTCAACGATCGCAACATCGAGGGCGCGCAGATCGCGTTCGCAGGACTCCGGGACCACCACTGGCGGGCCGTGCTCACCGGGTTTCCCGGCAGCGATAACCACTGGTTCCTCAGCTGCGAATTGTGTGACTGGCAAGGCCCGAAGTTCTGGAGCCACCTGCGCGGCCGCAACGGAGAGCCGCCGAGCGCCCGCCGTCACAAGGGCGGGTGCATCGGAGAGGAAGAGGTCCGCCAGTTGATCCCCGCCTACCACTAGCAGCCGACCGAGGGGCGGCGGCAGCGCGCCGCCGCCCCCGCCTTCCCGAAGGACAGCACCGTGCCGACCCACCACACCCCCGAAAGCATCGTCATCGCCGACACTCCGGCCGCGATCCTGGAATGGGCCGCCCGCCACATCGAACACGTCGGCATCCACCAGGGCCCGCGCCTGTTTGACGGTCCCGGCCGTACGGCCACGTTGCCGTGCTGGCCGCGCGGCGCCCTCGAAGTCGCCGCCGGCCACGGGCGAGGAGCCGCCAGCCGGACGTACGACTGGGACCGCATCGACCGTGCCCGTGACTGGGCGTTTGCCATCCTCGCGGAAACCCTCACCGGTCACCCCGTCGACGCCGACGACCCCGCCGCCAAGGCCCGGCACCGCGAGGCTATCGACCGGTGGAGCGCCGAGCCCGGCCGGACCGCCGCCGACGCCGCCCGCGCGTTCCGCACCGCCGCCGCCCGCGTTGAACACTCCCTGTTCTGACACCCGCAGCCCGACAGCAGCCCGAGTCATCGAAGGCCCATGCGATGGAAGAGACGAGAGAAGACCGCAGCACCACCAGGACACCGAGCCGCCGAGGAGCCGCCACCCCCAGCCGGGACGGCGTCCACCGGCTCAGCGTCCCCCTCCACCCCCGGCTCAGCGCGACCGAGCTGATCCGCGTACTCCTCGCGGCCCCGGAGGAATCCGACCTCTCCGCCCTCGACCCCGTACAGGTCCGGTCGCTCATCGCAGACGTGCTCACCCAGCGCGGCTATGACGTGCTCGACCGGTCGCCGTACTACCCGGAGCTCGACCGCCACCAGGACGCCCGCCGCGCCGTGCGCCGCGCGTATGGGTCCCGGTTCCTCGACGCCCCCGACGAACAGGCCGTGCTCGCTGACCCGCTCCGCGAAGTGCTCGCCGCCGGAAGCAGGAAGTCGTGACCGCCGCCGTCGCCGAGCCGACTGGAGCACGGGCACGGCAGACGTACTACTGGCGGGTGCGCAACGCGCGGACGCGGCAGTCGCCCGCGAGCGCCGAGCAGGCGTGGCACATCCAGCCCGGACACCCCGGCGGCGCGTACTGCGACCTCGGCCAAGAGCTGGACCCGCCCGAACACCACACCCCGACCCTGCTCTCCCGCAGCCGGCCGACCGGCCGCCGGGGGGACGAGCAGGAGTTCTGCGGCGGGTGTCTCGCGTGCGAGTGGGAAGGCCCCACGTACTCAGGCGACGGGTTCGGGGACGGTGACAACGAGGCGGTGGAAGACGCGCACGACCACTGTTTCCCCGGCTGGCGAACGCTGCCGCCGATCACCACAGTCGAGGACCGGTGGGCCATCCCGCGGAGCCGGAGCCGCTGGGCCCAGCTCATCGCTCGGTACCCGCCGGGCTGGATCGACCAGGGCGCTCCCGTCCTGGCCTGGAGCCGGTACCGCCGTGAAGCGCACGTTCCGCCGCACGCGGGACGCCCCCGCTACGAACTCCGCGTCACCCGACCACCGAGCAGCCGGCGCCACGGCCCCGCAGACCAGGGGGCCCTCTTCTGATGACCGCCGTCCGCCGGATCAGGGCCCCATCCGCTCAACCCAAAGGTGGTTTAATTACTTCGCCATCAGCGGAGCGGGCAACCTCCGACCGGCCGTGCGTCCCACGGGGCGCCACGCACCCCAGATAACAGATGACGGCCAGCGCACAAGGGCAACAAGGCGCTGGCCGTCGGTGTCTCTCACCAGAAAGACCACACCATGCTATGTGACCGATACCCCGACTGTCCCCAGCCCGGCGACATCGCCCAGCTCAAGGGGGGTAACAGCATCGGCGCTGATCAGGCCGACACCTTCGTCATCGTCGAGGACTTCCCTCCGACCGGCCGACACCTCGTGCTCAACCGGCCCGTCGACCACCCTGGCCGCGCCGACTGGGCCGCCGCCGTCCCCCTGGCCGAAATAGCCACCCTCACCCGGCTCGAACCGGCAGGCACCCGTACGTGGACGCCGGCCCCGGACCCGGACGACATCCAGTGACCGTGCCGAGCGGGCACGACCCGACCAAGAACAGGAGGCGACCGTGTCTTCCAAGACCGGCCGCACGCTCTACTCACGCGCGGACCTACGCAAGGTCCACGGGATCAGCGAGCCGACCCTTCAAAACCTCTGGACCGACCGGGAGAACAACGGGCACCCGCCCGTCGCGGACACCATCGACGGCGTCATGCACTGGGACGGCGACGCATGGGCGACGTGGCACCACGAGCTTCAGCGGCAGCGCGCCGCCGCGAACACCACCAACCCGCCGAAGTTCGACGGCGACCCCGAAGAGATGGTGGGCCCGGCCGAGGCGGCGAAGATTTGCGGGTTTGCCGACTCCGCCACCGTCTCCCACTACGTCAAGAACCCGCCAGAGGGGTGGCCGGCACCGGACGACTGGGACGAGCTTCCGACCCGGCGCCGCCCGAAGTGGAAGCGCTGGAGGCTGTGGCAGTACCTCGCGAACCGCAAGGGTCGCGGGCACGCCGGCGGACGGCCCACCGGCCGCCGCGGACTGGCCTACCCCTACCAGGGAGACGAGCGGCTGACCCTTGCCCGGCTGGCTATCGCGGCGAACCCCGGGGCGAAGAACGCCGACCTGATCCCCGAGCTTCAGGGGCAGACGGAGAAGACCTACTCCCGCCCGACCTGGAACCTGATCCTCAAGTCCGCTCGCGAGCATCCCGAGGAGTGACCCGTGCCCGACACCCGCTGTCCGCGCTGCGGCGGCCCGCTCGGTGAACGGCCCGCCCGTTCCCGGCTGACCACCGACCGCGAGGTCTTCATCTGCACCACGTGCGGTACGGAGGAAGCCGTGCGCGAAGCGCAAGGTCAGGCGCCGGTGCCGTTCGGCGAATGGCCCCTGACCACATAGCCGTCGGCCGAGAGGCCGCACGGTGAACGCGAAGGTCCCCGCTCCGACCCGGAGCGGGGACCTTCGTCATGTCACCAGGTGCTGGCGGGTCGGGCAGGGCCCAACCAAGACCGCTCGACCCGACAGCAGGGCGACGGATCAGCGGCTACGGGCCCTCCGCCGGTCGGGAGCCCGATCCCGCTCTCCGGCCAATCGCCCGGGTGCAGAGGCGGAGTCCCACGTCCCGGCCCGAATCGGCCCTCCACGCTGGGCCCGTACGCCGGGGAATCCGAGGCCATCCAGTACGGGCCCAACACCTCAGCGAACCGGCGGGAAGCCGCCGGATTCGGGGTCTGCTCCATACGCGGACCAACGACACAGCCCCGCGTAGGTACCGCACCGACATCGGATCGTCACACCGCCTCAGCGCGTACGGCACCCCAGACCGTGCACCTCGCGCAGAGGTAACAGTCCAACAGGACAACAGGCTCCAGGAGCCTGATCCGCAGGAGCGACAAGGCCGATCCGAGTGCCCGAGGTTCCCCTCGTTGATTATGATCTTGAATTTAGAGGACCAAGGTATCGTCACTTCGTGACGATACAATCAGCCAAGACGAACGAATCTGACCGGATGAGAGCGGGGGGTGAGCGGGCCGATGGGGTGGGTGACCATGATCGGCCCCTCCGACGAGCAGGTTGAGTACCGCCTTACCGGCGGCCACGGCTGTGGGAAGTCCGTAGCGGTCGACGCCGCCCCCCTCGTCGCCGCCATCGAGGCCAAGGCCGAAGCTGCTGGTGCTCCCGTAGCCTCCCTGCTCGCCAACCGCGAGGCCAAGCGCGCCTTCTTCCGCGCCCGCGGACTCATCCGCAGTAAGGGCACCGCGAGGTTCACCGGCTTCGACGCCGTCGAAGTCGCTGCCGCAGCCGGACTCGACGCCCGGGACCTCTACGGCGAACAGACCCTTCCCCCACGGCCGACCGACGGACAGGTGGAGTACCACCTCGATGCCAGCGAACGCCCCCTGGTCTGGGTCGGAAACGGCCTCACCGAGTTCGACATCACCCCCGGCAGCGTCCTCGCCCCCGAGCGCTTCCAGGCCGCCCGACGCCTCATGCACGGCGAGGACCCCCGGACCGGGCAGACTCTCGTAGAACCCAAGCTCGCCATTGCGCCGGCCGCCAAGCTCCCCGCCGCCCCGCTGGCCCGCGCCATCCGCCGCGCCGCCGCCGAACGCAGCGTGAAGCCTGTCTCCCTGCTCGACTCCAAGCGCAAGCAGGACGCCTTTCGCAGGATGGAGAGCCAGCTCAAGCGGTTCGGGGAATCGCACCGCGTCCCAGCCTCCACGGTGCTGAAGCTCGCCGATGCTGTCGGCATCGACGCCGTCGATCTGTACGGCGAAGACACGCTGGAGAAGGCCGTGACCGCTGAGGCGGGCGGCCACCTGGACGCCCGTGCTCTGCTTCGCGCCGTCGAAGCCCGCGCCACCGAGACCGGACAACAGCCCGGCGACTTGTTCACCGCCGCGTCGATGAAGCGCCGGTACACCCAGACTGAAGGCGAAGGCGAACGCCGTCTTCGGGATCTGCCGATGGACGTACGTGAAGCCGTCGCCATGGCCAAGGCGGCGGGACTTTCGCCCGAGGACGTGTGGGACGCCGAGGAGATCAAGGCCGCTCTCCTCGAAGGCCGAGTGCAGGTCGGCAACTTCGGCGCCGACGTCACCTTGGACCTCGCGAAGTCGAAGTCCGTGTTCCTCGCCTACGCCCCGGAGGAGATCGCCGCTCAGGTCGAGGGCATCTACACCTCCGCCGGCCGCGAGTCCATCACGGCCCTCGAACGGTGGACCGCGTACGCCATGCGTGGTCACCACGGTGACGGGGACGAAGCGGAGACCGTGGAGACGAGCGGGTTCTCCGGCTGGATGATGGTGCACCGCGCCGCCCGGCCCGTTGACGGTGCCCCGTACGGCGACCCCCACTTTCACCTGCACTTCACCCTGGCCAACATGGTCAAGGGCGCCGACGGCAAGTGGTCCACCATGGCCAGCGGAGGCCGTGACCTCCACCGACACACCCGCGCGACCCAGTCCCTCATGAACGCCCGTATCCGCCGAGAGCTGACCGACAACTTCGGCATCAGCTTCCGTCGCGAGGAGCGGACCGGCGCATGGGAGATCGCAGCGATTCCCGAGGCGACGATCCGCCTGTTCAGCAAGCGCGACAGCCAGGTCCGGGATCTGCTGACGAAGCTGGGAATCGACTACGACAGCGCCACGACCCGCGAGCGTACCGCCGCCTCCACCGCATCCAAGGCCGCGAAGAACGGCGAGGCCGCCGGAGTCGGGGACGACATCCTTCGCGCCTACTGGCAGGCCGAGGGGCGTGCTGTCGGTGACGACCCCGACGCCATCGCAGCGAGCGCGATGGAGCGGGACCGAGCGGACCAGAACCCCTCTCTGGACGAGCTGTGCGCCCAGGTCTTCGACCCTAAGACCGGCCTGACCAGCCACTCCAAGGAGTTCACCCACGCCGCCGCCATCGCTGCCGTGCTGGACGCCCTCCCGTGCGGAGTGGCGAACGCGGAGGAAGCCGAACAACTCACCACCTCCGTCCTCCGTCACGCCGGATACGCGGTTCAGCTGAATCCGAAGGGCGCTCAACACTTCACGCACGCCGACCGGTACACCACGGCGGATGTCGTGGCGGCGGAAGCGCTGATCGTCTCCGAGGCAACGAACCGGCTCGGCACGCAGGCCGCCGTCATCAGCCGCGACACGGTCGACATGACCTTGTCCACCGTTGAGGCCCAGCACGGTGGCACCTTCGCGTTCTCCGACGAACAGCGCGCCGTCCTCGAACGGCTGCTCACGTCCGGGCACGGAATCGACGCAGTCGTGGGCATCGCCGGAGCGGGCAAGACCACGATCATGGATACCGCCCGGCAGGCATGGGAGGCCCACGGTCTCGTCATCGCCGGCGCGAGCACGGCCGCCGTCGCCGCCGCGAACCTGAAGGCCGAGGCAGGCATCGAGTCGCGCACCCTCGCGTCCTGGCTCACCGGCATCCGCAACGGCGGCCCCGGCCTCACCGGCGTTGACGTGCTAGTCGTGGACGAAGCCGCCATGTGCGATGACCGCGACATCGCCGAACTCCTCGCCCACGCCGCCCAGACCGGCACGAAGGTCGTCGGCATCGGTGACCCGAAGCAGCTGCACTCGCCCGGCATCGGGGGCAGCTTCGCCGCCGTCCACCACCTTGTTGGCGGCCTCACCCTTAACCAGAACTTCCGGCAGAAGGACATGGTCGAGCGCCGGGCACTGGAGCTGTGGCGCGACGACAACCGAGTGGAAGCGCTCCGTACCTTCGCCGGAACGGGCCGCGTGCACGCCCTCGCGGACAAGGACGCCACCCTTGCCGCGATGCTCACCGTCTGGGCCGACAAGCGCGCCGCGCACACCGACGACCACACCGCCGTGCGGCAGCTCCTCATGCTCGCCGCCACCAACGAAATCGTGGAGGAACTGAACGTCGGCGCCCGCGCCCTGCGGAAGGCGAGCGGCGACCTCACCGGCCCGGAACACATCTACGCCCTGCCAGGTGGCGGCGAACTGACGCTGTCCGTCGGTGACCAGGTCCTCCTTCGGGCCAACGACTATCGGGGCAAGCGGAGCCGAGGCGAGAACGAAGACGTGCTGAACGGCTACCGCGGAATCGTGCGAGCCGTGGATGCCGAGCGCCGGGTTCTGGTCGAGTGGCGCGAGAAGACCGCCGACGGACACCGCGACGTCGCCGAATGGGTCGACGCCGACTACATCGCGCAAGGCGGACTCAGCCTCGGATATGCGATCACCGGCCACAAGTCCCAGGGCCTCAGCGTCCAGGAGGCCCTGGTCTACGGCCCCGGCGCGCAGGCGAACGCGCTCTACACGATGATGAGCCGCGACAAGAAGGAGTCCCACCTCTTCCTGCCGCTGTCCGTCTATGAGTCCGACGCCGACCGTGCTCGTGGAGATGACACGCGCACCGAGCAGGAACAGCTTGACCGCGCTGTCGCGGGCCTCATCCGCGAAATCGAGAGCGGCACCGAGGAGCGCATGATCCTCACCGAACTCCCCAAGAACGCGGTCCCCGCCCACGTCCGTCAGGCCGTAGCGGATCTGCCGACCCCACGCGCTCCCGGCACCGGCGACCCCCACGAGGCGGACGACACCCAGGACGCGCTGGAGTCCGAGGACCGGCGTACTCCGGACACCACGGAGCGGCCCGCGGCGCCGGCCACACCTCCGGAACCCGCGCCGACGGCTGACCGCCCGTACGCTCATCTCAGCACCGCGGCCCTGCGCGACGCCGCGCGCAAGGCTGCCACGGCCGCGCGCGCCACCAGGACGGCGGCCGAGAAGGCGGAGGCCGGCGCCGACCGTGCCGAACAGCAGGCCGCCGCCGGAGCAGGGCCGAACGCGCTCGCGCTCAACCGTCGACACCAGGACGTTGCCGAACGTGCCGTGGCTATCCGCGAAGTCCGAGCACTGGACGGCACGATCGCGGAACGCACTGCCGGACTGCGCGGCACACAGGAACGAATCGAAGGACTCGAACAGAAGCTGACCGCCACCCGGTTCGGGCGTCCGGTGCTGCGCGGGGACCAGCGTGCTGCGGTCGAGGCAGATCGTGAGGAACTGCTTCGTACGTGCGAGGAGACCGGGCGGGAACTGGAGCAGATGAACAAACGGCTCCACGAGGCTGCCGAACTGGCCGGACCCGTCAGCGAACACGAAGCCGTGCTCACCGAAGCGGACATGCCGCAGCAGGAGAAGGCCGCGCTCCTGCGACGTGCCAAGGACAAGGACAACCAGGCAGCCAAGCAACTCCGGACCGAGGCAGCCAAGGCACGCAGCACTGCTCGCGGCGCCGACCACCGAGTGTCCGGCCTCCAGGAGGAGATGACCCTGCGAACTCAACGTGGGCGTCAGCGCGCCGACGTAGAGGAGTCCGCAGCATCGTCCGCCCCGAAGCGCGAGTACCCGTACGCCAACCGAACCGCGATGGACTTCGTACAGCCCAGTCCGGCGCCAGACAACGCACACGACGCACCGCCCGTATAGAAGGTGCCGGAGACTGCTTAGGTCGGCCCTTCCTTTCGGCCACCCACCCAGAATGGTCACATGAAGTGACGGTGCGGGTGCGCAATGTCGTCTCGTTGTGTGGGGGAGTAGCTTGCCAAGGACCTCTGACACGTGGCCGGTCTGCAGTTAGGTGACCTGGTGGCCGCCGGTTCCGTGGGAGGCGTCGAGTACGCCGAACATCCAGCCGAGGGCGATCAGGTGAGGGTCGTGCTCGGCGCTCCAGCGCGCCCGCAGCGCCCGGATCCGCTTCTTCATCGCGTCGTGGGAGAGTCCGCAGTGCTCCGCGATCTCGGCGTACGTGCCGTCCAGGGCGAGCGACCAGAGAATCTTGGTCTCGATGTTGCCGACGCCGCCGGGCGGGGGTGTTGTCGGCTCCGGCCGGGCCAGCTGCTCGGTGACGTAACACGCGTGGACCAGGGCATGACGGTGGCGTACTCCGGCCCGCCGGTTCCCGTGCGACATCTGGACCGCGACGGTGCCCTCGGACAGGCCCAGTTCGGCTGCCGCCTTGGCGGTGCTCATGCACCTGGGCGAGCGTTCCGGCGATCTTGACCTGTGCGGGGGTCGGATGCGAGGTGGTCGTGGCGGGCCGTGCGGGCATGAGCGGGGTCCTTTCGTTTCGGCGACGGCATGGTGGTGCAGGTTGGGCAGACCCCGGCCGAGGGGGGGGAACTCGCCCGGCCGGAGTCTGGTCTTGGTGCGGCGGAGATCAGGCGCGGGTGAACCAGCGGGCCTGATCCGCGTCGGTGACGATGCCGCGGTGGTACTCGAGTTCGAGCTGCGCGAGGTGGGCGTAGTGCTCGACCACGCCCTTCCCGAACGCCTCCTGGGCGACGGGGCTGTGCCGGAACACGGAGCGGGCCTGATCGAGGGTGAGGGGCAGGAGGGCCGCTTCGGTGGCCTCGTAGGCGTTGGAGGTGCAGGGCGCCGGCGGGGTGAGCTGCCGCTCGATGCCATGGATCATCGAAGCGAGTGCCGCGGAGAGAGCGAGGTACGGGTTCGCGTCCGCCCCCGGAACGCGGATCTCCAGGTGCACGCCCGCCCCGTGGCCGGTGACCCGCACGGCGCAGGTGCGGTTGTCCCAACCCCACGTCATGCGAGTGGGGGCGAAGGAGCCGGGCACATACCGCTTATAGGAGTTGACGTTAGGCGCGTACAGCGGGGCGAGCCCCGGCAGCGCCGTCAGCAACCCAGCGATTGCCTGCTCGCCGATCTCGGACAGCCGTCCGGTCGGATCGGTGATCATCGGGTTGCCGCTGCGGGTGAGAGAGACGTGCAGGTGGAGACCGCTGGCCAGCCCGGTCTGGGGTGAGGCCATGAAGGTGGCCGTCATACCGGACCGGCCCGCCAGGGTACGCACGGCGTGCTTGAAGACCAGGTGGCTATCGCACGCGGGCAGCGCGGCACCATAGGGGAAGGTGACCTCCACCTGACCCGGCGAGCCTTCAGTCTTGATCGCCTCCACGGGCATCCCCGCCTTGGACAGCGAGCCCTGGAGGCGCCGGAAGAACCGGTCACTGTCCGGCGTGTGGTCGAGGGCGTAGTCCAGGTTCTCCTCGGATACCGGCACGAGTCCGCCCGAGCCGATGCCGGCGGTCGGGGTGTAGGTGCCGCGGTAGAGCATGAACTCGGTCTCCAGGCCGGCCTGGGCGTGCAGCCCGTGGGCGGCAAGCCGGGTCAGCTGGTGCCGCAGAATCTCGCGCGGCGCAACCTCGATGGGCTCCTCGTCCAGTCCGATCGCGTTGCCGAGGACGAGCGCGGTGCGCGGCATCCACGGCAGGGTGCGCAACGTCGAGGGGTCCGGCACGACCGTCATGTCCTCGTACCCGCTCGCCCAGGACGTGAGCGCGAACCCGTCGGCGGGCGTCATGTCGACGTCCGTGGCCAGGATGTAGGCGCACATCTCCGCACCGCCGTCGAGGACGCGGTCGAGGAAGTGCCGCGCCCCATAGCGTTTGCCCTTGAGGCGGCCCTGTAGGTCCGGCACGGCGAGGAGGACGGTGTCGATCACGCCGGCTCCGACGGCCTTGCGCAGCTCGTCGACGCTGAACGCCCGGGCCGGCCGCTGAGGGGCGGTCGAGGCGGTATCGGCATCACGCTGCGACGGGCCGCCCGGGCGCGGAGTTGCTCCGGTCTGGGTGGACAGTGCGGTCATCAGATGACTTCCTCCTGGATGCGGGCCATGCCCGAGCCTGCGTCAGCCGCCGCGGTCGGCACCTTGTAGTCCCGTCCCGCAACGCGCCACCACACGGTGGCCAAGGCGAGGACGACCAGCAGGGCGATGGGTGCGTAGTTGAACGTGGTCACCGAGACGAGACCGGACTCGGGTCGGGTCTGGGGGAGGCAGAACAGCACGGTCACGAAGACCACCCAGGCCACGGCAATCGCGCCGACGGGCACGCCCCAGCGGCCTAGGTTCCAGGGGCCGGGCTGGAAGCGGTGGCGGTTGCGGATCCGCAGATAGATCGGGATGGCGTACGCGGGGGTGATCCCGATGACGTTGATCGCCGTGACGGCGGCGTACGCGGTCGGGCTGTACAGCGACGGCAGCGCCAGGACCGCCGCCACGCAGACCGACAGCCACACGGCGCGGGTCGGAGTGCCGGTACGGGCATCGACGTGACGCCACAGCCTCGACCCGGGCAGCGCGCCGTCCCGGGAGAAGGCGAACACCATCCGGCTGGCGGCGGCCGTCTCGGCGTTGCCGCAGAACAGCTGCGCGACGATCACCACCAGCAGCAGGGCCTTCGCGCCGGCGACACCGAGGGCGTCGAGGAAGATCTGCGCCGGCGGCACCCCGGTCGCGGTGGCCTGGGTGTCGGCGTAGTCCTGGATGGCGAAGGTCAGCCCGGCCAGCAGCACGAATCCAGCCAGCCACGACCAGCCGATCGCCCGCATGATTCCGCGGGACGCGGAGACTTGCGCGTTGGTGGTCTCCTCCGACAGGTGCGCGGAGGCGTCGTACCCGCTGAAGGTGTACTGGGCGAGCAGCAGTCCGATCAGCACCACGTACAACGAGCTGGACCAGCCGGTGTTGTGGACGAACTCGCCGAAGACGAAGGACGGCGACTGGTGGTGCGACGGCACGATCGCCAGCGCCCCGACGATCACGGCGACCCCGCCCAGGTGCCACCACACACTGATCGAGTTCAGGATGCTGACTAGTCGGACACCGAAGAGGTTGAGGGCGGCATGGAGCGCGAGGATGCAGAAGTAGATCGCCATGATCTTGCCCGGCGTGGGGACGAAGCCGAACTGCAGGTTCAGGAAGGCGCCGGTGAACAGCGCGGCGCCGTAGTCGATGCCGGCGATCGCACCGAGCAGGCCCAGCAGGTTGAGCCAGCCGGTGTACCAGCCCCACTTGCGCCCGCCGAGCTGTTCGGCCTGGTAGTAGAGGGCGCCGGAGGTGGGGTACGCGGAGGTGACCTCAGCGAGGCCGGCTCCCACGAGCATCACCATGGCGCCGACGCCGACCCAGCCCCACATCATCACGGCGGGACCCCCGGTCGCGAGACCGAAGCCGTACAGGGTCATGCAGCCGCTCAGTACGGAGATCACCGAGAAGCTGATGGCGAAGTTGCCGAACGGCCCCATGCGGCGGGCCAGCACCGGCTCGTAGCCCAGTTCCCGAAGGAACGCGTCATCTGACTGGGCCCCCGCCGCGCGGCGAGTCGGGCGTGTTCGTAACACAGGACATCCTCCATGGAATGGGTGGAACAAGTAAGAAAAAGTCAGGTGCATGCCAAGTGCGGCTTTGCTGTGCGCGACGGTCAGCGCACCGGTCCCGCGCGAGGAGCGTGGGTGCGGGCGAAGGACAGGGACTCCCGGCGGGCCCGCAGCAGCAGAACCTCGCCGCCGTCGGGATGGTTCGGGTCCTCATGGACGGACGCCCACGGCTCCCGCGAGGCATAGGTGCCCACGGCTGTGAACACCTCGGCCGCCTCCACGAACCGGTGGCCGGCCCACAAGGCGTACGCCAGGTGGTGCAGGTCGGTCACCGAGCGCGGCGCGGTGTCCGGCTGCTTGAACCAGTGGTGGAACGCCTTGACCGTGTACGTGATCGTCGGCTCCTGCGCCCACTGCCGTCGCCACAGCGGATCGGCACGGTGCTGGAGGGACTGCTGCCGGCACTGCTCAACGAGCGCGTACAGCGGCAACAGCAGCAACGGGGAACCCGACGGCGACCATGAGGCCACCCATCGGCCGAAGTCGAAGACAGCGGCGAGTGAGGCCGCCGGCGGGACGGGGCGGGCCAGTATGAACTGCAGTATTCGGTGGTACGCCTCCCGGTTGTACGGGTCGCGCTGGTTGATCCCGTGCAGCAGTCCCCACGGCCCGCTCGGCAGCATCGGCTCTGCCGATACCTCACGATGCTCCCGCCGCACCTGGCGTCCATCGACCTGTGCGAGGGCGAGCAAGCAGATCCAGGGCACCGGATCCCGCGGCTCCCGGTGCGCCATCATCAGCGAGGCATGCCGTGCAGCCTCCTCCAATGCCGCAGCGCCGGCGTGCTGCTGGTGATGGGCGCGCAGGGCTCGCTCCACCGAGACGCGGGCACGCATCAGCTGGGCGTCGTAACTGTGCGGCTCCTCCGCCAGCCACACGCCCATCACATCGGAGTGGGCAGCGGTGACCGCCAGCACCTGCGTACGCGACGTCCGAAGCCCCCACTGCCCACCAGTTGCCGCCAGCAAGTCGCGCGCCGGCCTCCAGCGGCCGGCTTGCAACTCGACCATGGCCATGCCAAGGGCTTCGTCGGTGCCGGCCGGGTGGTAAACGGGGCGCATCAGTGCGCCTCGCGACCGGGGTCGTCGACGGTCGCAGTCAAGGGCCGGGAAAGCTGAAACCTCGTGCTCTCGATCGCGACACAAGGGTGCGTCATGCATTTCTCGGTCATCGAATGCTTCCTCGGCAGAGAGGGACGTTGGTGCCGGACAGGATCGCTGCGCAGCCGGAGAGGGCCACCGAACTGCCAGTGCTTGGTCTAGAACTTGATCCCACTGATTAGGCGCGCGACGTTCGTCGCGACCTCGGAGATCGCGGGGGCCATCGAAGAGCTGGCCAGGTAGAACCCCAGGAGGACGCACACGACGGCGTGCCCAGCTTTCAGTCCGCCCTTCTTGACGAGGAGGATGACGAGGACCGCGAGCAGCACGACAGCGGAGATGCTGACCGCCACGGATGTGTCCCCCTTCCGAACCGTCGGTGATGTGGCTCGTTCCCGGCCAAGTCCCCCCGCAGCGGAGCCCAAGCCCATTCCCGACGGCATTGCCGACGAACCGGTGCGAGAGGCACACAGGAGCGGCCGCGTTCGGGCTGCGAGTGGTAATCGGCCCTGAACAGAGGCTGATTGAGGCACAAGGCTGACCGGGAAACGCCCGGCGCGCACATTCCGCGGGTGATATCACTGGGGCGATCTCGGTTCCCGGCCGCCTACGCTGGCGGCTGGCGCACTTCGTTTGGGGAGGTACGGGTGGCCCAGCAGGCGCTGCGACAGTGCGACGACTGCGGTTGCCGGCTCAGCCAGTACAACCCAGACGGCCTCTGCTCCGCTTGCGCGCGATCTCGCATCCCGACCGCCCCCGCGTTACCCGGCGTACCGGAGCGGGTATGGCAAGACGTCGATGTCCGGCAGGCCCTTGCAGCCCTGGACTTCGGCAAGGCCAGCCGTTTGATCAGACAACGAGGCTCGCTGCGCCAGGAGGACATGGCCCAGCTCACGGGACTGAGCCAGGCGTTCTTGTCCATGCTGGAGTCGGGCAGCCGCCGCCTCACCAACATCGACAAGATCATCGAATTCGTCGCAGGCATTGGCGCCCCCGCCGAGCTCGTACAGCTCCCGCTCCCACGGTCAGCGGGCAGACCGCTTCAACAGCCCACGGACCAGTCGGCCGGAGATCTCGACCCAACCCTGCCCTGGACCGCGGCCCGTATGGTGGCGGCCTTGGACAATGCGGTTGGAGGCGACGTGATTGACCGCCGGCAGTTCCTCACGGTGAGCGGCATCGTGCTCACCGCCTTCGTCCACCACTGGGGCACCGCGGAGGCAGAGCCCCTTCAACGCGCCGCGGACGGCAGCCAGCTCACCTCAGACTTATTGGACAACCTGCAGGCGACCACCGACCACCTGCGCATCATGGACGCCAGCGCCGGCAGCGGCACCCTCACCGAGCTCGGCGACGCGCACCTCGAACTCCTCAAACGCCTTCTGCAGAAGGCGTCGTACACCGAGGACATCGGCCGCCGCCTGGCCGCCATCGTCGCCGACACCGCCACCCAGACTGGCTGGTTCGCCTTCGACTCCAGGTGCCACGACCACGCCCAGAGCTACCTGCTCGCCGCACTCCGTGCGGCCAAGGCCTCCGGCGACGACCGCCTGGGTGCCGGCGCCCTGTCCTATCTGGCCATCCACGGCTACTCCACCGGACAGCCACGCAACGCAGTTACCGCGGCGCGAGCCGCCCGCGAGCAGATCAGGACCCTGGACACTCCCGCCCTGGAGGCGATGCTGCTGACCAGGCAGGCACGCGGGCACGCCAAGCTCGGCGAACGGCAGGCAGCCCTCATCGCACTTGGCGAGGCAGCCGAACTCTGCGCCCGAGGGCGTTCCGAGTTCGACCCCCACTGGCTGTACTGGATCAATGAAGGCGAGATCCACGGCCAGTCCGGCAGCGCCTATCTCGACCTGGATGATGCGCCCCAGGCCGCCGTCAGCTTCACTGAGGCGCGGAAGGCCCTCAATCCAGCAGACCAGCGCACCAACGCCCTGTTCCTCTCCCGCGCGGCCTCGGCTTACCTCAGGCAGGGCGAGCTCGAAGCAGGCTGCGCCATGGCACACCACGCGCTCGACCTTGCCGAACAGCTCCAATCGGCCCGCCTCAACGAGCACATCGAGGACATGATCGGCGAGCTCGCCCCGGCCCGCCGGAGCCCGTACGCTCGGGAGCTGACGGACCGTGCCGCCCTCGTGACGGGTGCAAGGAGCTGAACGTGACCCAGGACCAGCAGGTCCTCGTGCTGTGGGACATCGACCGCACGCTGCTGTACGTCGGCGACATCGACCGGCAGGTCTATCGCGAGACCTTCGCCGAGGTCGTCGGCCGTCCCGCGGAACACCTGCCGGCCCGCGGCACTGGAGTCACCATGCCGCTGGCGATCCGATCGCTCCTTATCGACAACGGAGTGCCGGAAGGTGAAGTGGTCGGTCTGCTGCCGCGCATGGTGGCTCTCCTGCCGGTCCACCTCGCTGCACATGCTGAGGATCTGTGTGCACAGGGTGTCCTCATGCCAGGAGCCGCAGCCGCGCTGCGTGCAGTGCACGATCACCCCGGCTTGATTCCGACCGCCGTGACCGGGAACCTCAAGCCGAACGCCGTGCTCAAGCTCGCGGCCTTCGACCTCGACGGCCTCCTCGACACCGAGATCGGCGGCTTCGCCTCCGACGACCACCACCGCCCGGCGCTCGTCGCCATCGCGCAGAAGCGCGCCCAGGCCAAGTACGGCATGGTCTTCACCCGCTCGAACACCGTGATCATCGGGGACTCGCTAGAGGATGTCCGAACCGGCCTCGAGGGCGGCGCCCCCGTCATCGGTATCGCATCGGGCAAGACCACAGCCGCCGAACTTACCGAGGCCGGTGCTGACCTCGTACTCGACTCCCTCGCGGACGTGGCACGGGTTCTGGAGGGCATCGCCGCGCTGACGACGACGAGCCGTGCCAATGTCGGCAGCTCTGACGAGCCTCGCCCATATTCGTCATTGTGACGTGAATTTGCCTGAACCTGGCCGTCGTACAGGCCTATTCTGCGATGCTAGAGGCCGATCGAGAGGGGCCGCAGCGATGCAGTGGAAGATCCACGGGGAACGTCCGATCTACGAAAACAAGTGGGTGAACCTGTGGCTCACCGACGTCGAGACGCCGGACGGGAACCGCTGGGAACACCACGTCGTCAAGCTCCGCCACCTGGCCGTGGCCGCTGTGATCAACGACCGCCAAGAGGTCCTGATGATGTGGCGTCACCGCTTCATCACGGACGCGTGGGCCTGGGAGCTGCCCATGGGCCTGGTCGAGGCGGACGAGACCCCCGGCGAGGCTGCCGCCCGCGAAGTCCTCGAAGAGACCGGCTGGCGTCCGGGCCCGATGAAGCCGCTGATCTACGCCGAACCGGCGAACGGCATCACGGACTCCCAGCACCACCTGTTCCGCGCCGACGGCGCCACGTACGACGGGCCGCCGACCGAGAAGAACGAGTCGGACCGGATCGAGTGGATCCCCCTGGCGGGCATCCGGGGCATGATCGACCGCCGCGAGATCGTCAGCAGCGGCTCCCTCGTCGGCCTCCTCTACGTCCTGATGGAAGAAGGGGTCCGCTGACCCTGCGGGGGAAGCATCGCTCGTAGGCGTGCCTCGAAGGCGACTGCGGCCGGCACTTCGCGATAGGGGGCAAGCTGCTCGTAGAACTCGCGAAGGTGCCCGGTCACCCGCTCGGATGACACGGCTGCTGCGGGTACCAGTGCCTCGATCGCCGTGTGGCACGCCTGGTCGAGCTTGCCGCGCTGGAGCTGTGTACGGGCCAACCAGAAGGCGTGGAACGCCCTACCTCGCTGGTTCGCGGGGTCCTCCCGCTCCAGCGCGTCCGCGATCAGCGGTTCGGCAATCGCCGCCTCACCGAGACGGCCGTGCGCGATGCCCGTGTCCACGATGAGCTTCGGCTCGTCGAAGTACGTCACCCATACCGGGTCCGGGTCGTCCGCCTTGATCCGCCCGTACTGACCGTGCGCCTCGGAGATGGCAGTGTGGGTCGCTGTCCGGTCGCCCAGGGCCGCGTGGGCGAAGGCCTCACGCATGGCCAGCATGGCCCGGACTCTCGGCGTCGTGCCGATGGCCGCTCGGGCCTGGTCTTGGGCAGCAGATGCCAGTGCAAGCGCGTCCGCCGGCTTGTCCTGGTAGGTCGCTTGCAGGCTCATGCACGCCAGCACGTTGGCCATGAATGGGTGGTCGTCAATCTCCCTGGCCAGTTGCAGAGCCTCCGAGAAGTACGCGCGAGCCTGCTGGTACTGCCGGGCATCGAAGTACGTCCACCCGGTCAACCGCGCCAGCTCCGCCGCAATGCCGTACAGGCCGTGTTGGATCGGCGTCGGCCGCTGGTCCTTCAGCAGCCCCTCGACGTATCGCAGCTGGCCGACGACAGCAGGCCGGAGCGTCTCGCCCCCGTGCTCGTCGTCACGACGCCAGTAGTCCTCGATCGAAGAACGCAGGGCGTGCAGTGTGGATGGGCTCGGGTCGGTCCCGGCGGCCAGAGCCAGGATGCTGTCCACCTCCACGCCCGGTAAGGCGCTGAGGGGCTTCGACTCAACGGGCAGGTGACTGCCCTCCGGCCGCTCCCGCTCGGTCACGGCCAAGACGGCCGGCGTCTCCCACGTGCGGCGGGCAAGCCCGAGCATGTCCCCCGGGATGCGCAACCCATCGGCAATCCGCTCGATCACTTCCATGTGGAGCAGCTGCCGCTGGCCTGCGATCACCTCACCCACCCGGCTCGGCGTCAGCTCACACTGCCGCGCGATCATCGACGGATAGATACCTGCCCGAGCCTTGACCAGGCGAAAGACCCTCGCGAAGTCGCGCACGCGGCACGCGTCGATCATCTCGGGCTCGGTGAGCAGACTTACTGGTAGTTCCTTCGTACGACGTGTCTCGGGCATCGGGCACGCTCCGGAGGAAGACTACGGATCGCTTCAAGTTCTCAACCGACCGTAATGTTACCCAAGTTGGGTAATCCGCTGGGCCTTTCTGGCTCGTCGTCCTGATCGCGATCCTTCTGGACATGGCGAAGCGACCGAGGACGACCGCCTTGAACGATTCGGCGGGCACTCCTGATACAGAGCGAACGGCCCTCAGGGCAACCCCTGAGCTGGGCATAGAGCCCCGCGTCCTGATGAGCATCCGGGTATCGCGGGACTCGGGCCGGACGTGGTCGCCGAGTACACGGGTCCTGGAAGGCGACTCGTTCGACATCCTCTCCAACCCGGGCCGCTACCCGCCGTGCGAGTGCCCCCGCTGTGGCGGTATCTCGTCGTCGGTCAGTGCCCTTCAGCCGGCATCCATCGCGCCGGGGTTGGCGTAGTGGCCGCCTTCCGACGTTGAAAGCTCCCTTAGAACGGGATTCCCGGGTACGTGGTCGAGCTCCGCGGGGCTGGCGCCAACAGCTCGCCGTGCTCCTCTACGCCGCTGTCGTCATCGTCCTGGTGGTCACCCTGGCCATCGCCGGTGATCCCGGCCGCTGACCGGCAACCCGCTTCCGGCACGCATCCCGCGTTCGCTCGATCCGTGGCCTCACGCCACCTCCGTCTCCCCACCGGCCCGGAATCAACGGAGCTGGTGAGGCAAGCCCCATCGGGGCTGGGCCGGCATCCGTCGGCCCTGGACTTCCAGGAAATGGAGACACACATGGCAGCGCAGAAGGAAGACCTGCTGATCGGCGTGGAAAGCCTGATCAAGGTCCAGGACCGCTTCACCGCTGCGGCGGCGGAGTCCGACTCCACCGGCACCTCCGCGGGCGACGACGGCGAGAACCGTGACGGCCTGAACCTCCCGCAGGAGTAGCACCACCAGCACGCCACAGCACCAACCGGGGGCTCGTCAACCACGGCGGGCCCCCGGCCTCACGCCCATGACTCAGACCGGAGGAACACGTGGACCACCACTTCGTCACCGCGATGGAGAAAGCCCTCGGCTGGGACGGCCCCAGGGAACTCGGAGCCGCCTTCGCCCGGGGAACGATCGAGGACCTCGATCTGCTCGATCGCCTGCTCAACCCCAGGAAGCTGCTGGACCTGGTGATGCGCCGCAGCGTCACCACCCCCCAGTTCCGCATCTTCCAGGACGGGGCCGAACTGCACCCCGGCCGCTACATCCAGCCCTCCGTCACCCGGCGGGGACAGGCCATCCCCATGGCCGACATGAACCGTGTCGGCGCGCTGATGCGCGAGGGCTGCACCATGGTCCTGGATGAGGTCGACTTCTTCGATCCGGCCATGGAGGCCACTTGCCGTGCGCTCCAGTGGTGGGCCCGCGAGCTGGTGCAGGTGAACGCCTACCTGACCACCCAGGACGCCAGTGGCTTCAAGCTCCACTGGGACGACCACGACACCGTGATCGTCCAGCTCGCCGGCCGCAAGAGCTGGGAAGTCCGCGGGACCTCGCGCAAGGTTCCGATGTACCGCGACTCTGCCCCCAACGCCGAGCCCAGCGAGGAAATCGTGTGGCAGGGCGTCATGGAGCCTGGCGACGTGATGCACATCCCGCGCGGCTTCTGGCACCAGGCCACCCGCGACGACCAGGGCGACGGCTACAGCCTGCACGCCACCTTCGGCATCGTGAAGCGCGTCGGCGTGAACTGGCTGGCCTGGCTCGCCGACCAGGCCCGCACGCAGGACCTGTTCCGGTACGACCTGGACCGCTGGAACTCCCCCGGCCAGTGGGAGGGACAGCAGCAGCTCCTGGCCGACGCCGTCGCCGAGATGGCTACGAAGCTGACTCCGCAGGACTTTTTCAATGCTCGCGAGCGGGAACGCCTGGCCGCCCGGCATGTCCCGGCCACCGGCCTGTTCGGCAAGCCCGCGGCCGTCGTGTGCGTCACCGACTTCGAGCCCGTGATCGAACAGCACGGCGACACCGTGGACGTTCTCGCCGCGGGCAAGAAGCTCACCTTCGCCGGCAAGGCGTACCCCGCTCTCGCCCTGCTGCTGAGCGGCCACCCCGTCGACATCGCCGACGCCGCCGAGAAGACCGGCCTGGACGTGGAACAGCTCGCCGACATCCTGCTGAAGGAGGAACTGTGCACGGAGCTGACCCCCGCCTTGTCCTCGGCCTACACCGGTCTCGTCACCACCGCGACATCCTGACGGCCGCACTCGACCTCGGCGTCACCGCCCTGGATACTGCGGCTCCCTACCTCGGCTTCCGCTCGCACACGGTGCTGGCCGAGACGGCGGCCGATCTGCTGCCGAAGTTCACTCTCTCCACGAAGGTGGGCTTCTTCCCGAGCGCTGTAGGTGCGGAGCACTCCCTTGATCCGGTCCGGCTGCGGTTGGCCGTCGAGCGAGCGGCCCGGGAACTCGGCAGGGAACCTGACACCGTGTTCCTCCACAACCCCGAACGGACCCTCGCGGGCCTGTCCATTGCCGATGGCCACACCCTCCTCGGCAATGCCTGCACCGTCCTGGCCGACGCCGCCCGCGACGGTCTGTGCGGCGCCTGGGGTGCGGCCTCCTGGGATACCCGGTCGCTCGGCATGGTCCAGGTGGACGACCTGCCGTCTCCGGACGTCTTGATGGTCCGGGCCGGGTTCCTCGTGGGCATCGACCTACTCGACGCCACCACCGTCCTGCGCACCGCCTGGCAGGCGGGCGAGACCTGGGGCATGAGCCCCTTCGGTGGCGGCCACAGGAAGGTGTGGGAGGACTTCGACCCCCGGCCGTTCTTGCGACCGCGTCACGGGGATCTGTCCCGCATACAGGCGGCGTTCCGGACCGCGTTCCACCTGCCCAGCGCCTCCGCGATGGCAGTCGGCACCGACGACCCCGGGCACCTGGCCCAGTTGGTCCGGGCCCTGAGCGCCGAGGTGGACACCGCCGCCGTCAGCCAGTACCTCCGCGCCCTCCACTCACACCGTCAGCGCTGAAGCTCGGCCACCAGGCGCTCGACTTCCTTCCGGGCCGGTGCCAGCAGCGGATCCTCCTCGTATGCATAGGGTCCGACGATCTTCGACAGGAAGAACAGCGACATCAGCTTGCCGTCCCGGCTCTCCAAGTCCGTCCGCCGCTCCTGGTGGACACGGTCCGCGAGCCCCGGGACGGCAAGCGCGTTTCCCCACAGCGTTGCGGAGTCCAGGCCCCGGGGCGCCATGCCCCAGTCCTCCCAGTCGATGAGGGAGAACTCCGGTCCCATCACGTTGGCCCACGTCAGATCCGCATGAGCCGGCGCCCACCGCTCGATCCGCGTATCGGCCACCCCAGGGAAGACCGCCCCGAGGGTCTGGGTCACCTGCTCCTGCGTGATCGTCACCGTGTCCGGCGTCGCGATCCGCGGCGTCTGCTGTGAGGCAAGCGCGTCCAGCGAAGCGTTCAGCGCCGCCCACCACTCGTCCGGCAGGCCCGGGTCTTCGAGCACCAGGGCGCCCTTGCCGACAGACGGCGATGGAATCAGCTCCAGCTCATCCGCGCGCCACATCACCGGCTCGCCCGGCTCGCGCCACGCCACGCCCTGGTACCACTCGGGCATCGCGACCTCTTGCAGCACGGCTGCGGCCTCGGTCCCGTTCCAGCCCTGCGGGCCGATCCGCTCGAATCCCCGCCGCTCGATACGCACCCACGTCCCCTGCTCCGTACGGCCTGCCAAGGAACGGCGCTTGCGCACCAGGGCCTCCCGAACCAGTCGCACCTGTAGGGCCTCCTCCACGCGCTCCAGCACGTCTTCCACAGGCTGACGGCGCAGGTCCACCTGGGCAGCAACGGGCAGGGATCCAGTCATCACGACCTCCTCGGCGAACGGACGACCGTATCAGGAAGAGCCCCGCCGACACGATCCGTCCGTCAACACGGAGCACCACGACTTCCCCTGTCGTCGGCCGATGCAAAAATGGTGCCCGCCTCGCCCACGCCGTTCGCGGAGGACGAGTCTTCCTTGACCGAGGCAGTGGCCGCGCTCAAGGCGATCAGGATCGGCATCCCTCGGTCGAGGAGACCGACGCGGCCGGGCTCGAGAGCAACGGCCTGCTTCTTGGAACTGGTGAGGAGCAGACCGGTCAGCTCGGCGGTGGTGGACTGCTTAAACCACCACGCGGCGTAGTCCTCACTGGCCACTCGCTCCCACGAAGCGGCATCGTACTCGTGAGCGGAGCCGGGTAGCTGGACGCTGGGGAAGCGAGCGTCGAGCAGACGTAGCTGCGTGGTCTTGCCGTCGGTGTCCGGGCCGTTGAGGCTGAGGAACATGACGACGGTCAGGTGGCGCGGATCTGGGCGTCGAGCACGGCCGTGATGGCCTCGGCGTTGCTGGCCATGAACTTGGCCAGCGCCGGCGGCATCAGGTCGAGCTGCCGGATCGCCTCTGCTGTGAACGGTACGCGCACGACCTCGTAGCCGCCCCGCTCGGGCTTGTCGAACTCGGTGCCCGTACGGGCCGCGATGTCAATCTGCTCCAGGCGCGCGGCGAAGATGTGTTGGACACCCAGGCCGTCCTCCAGCGAGTCGGTGATCAGGTACACGAGCTCAGCCTTGCTCAGTTTGCCTCCGAGCTCCTCGAACACCTCGCGGTGCAGGGCGTCCTCAATGCTCGCGTCCTCGGCCTCGACGCCGCCACCGACGGTTACCCAGTACGCGTCCCGGCCGGGCTTGGTCCGCTTGATGAGAACAAGCTCGTCGCCGTCCAGAAGGATGGCCCTGGCATTTCGCTTGGTAATTGTCATCTCAGGCACCGCTCCCGGCCGTTCACAGTGGTTACTGATCTCGCCGATTGATGCGTCGATAAACGCGCCCGCCAGGCCGCTGTCGACACGTGTCGTCTGGGGTCCCCGTACCGACACCGAGGATTCCCGCCGCCACCGGCCTGGATGCCTGGGCCGCCGCCTGCCTGGCCCGAATACATTGGCCAGGTCACGACGAGGTAGGAAGGGAAGCTCATGACACATCGGATCTGGCGGGACAGGTACCAGTCCATGGATGAGTCGCTGGTCGGCTGGGCGACGAGGGTTGCAAACGCGGAACTCAGCCTTGCACTTCCGAGGCGGTGGGCGCACTCGCAAGGGGTGGCAACTCGAGCGGCCGAGCTTGCGCAGATCTTGGGAAGCGACGGCAGCCTTCTGTTGGCTTCGGCGGTGCTGCATGACGTGGGGTACGCACCCCGGCTGGCGGTGACGGGCTTCCATCCGCTCGACGGGGCACGGTTCCTACGCGATGAGCATGGTGCTGATGGACGGCTCGTGCGGTTGGTAGCGAACCATTCCTTCGCACGGCTGGAAGCCGAAGAACGCGGGCTTCGGGATTGTCTGGATGCTGAGTTCCCGTTGCTTGACGAGCCGCTGTTGGTGGACGCGCTCGTGTATTGCGACATGACGACGACGCCCGACGGGGAGCGGACAACCGCCGAGGAGCGGGTGGCGGAGATCGTCGGCCGCTATGGGGCTGACAGCCTGGTGGGGCGCTTCATCCGTCGGGCGTCGCCGCAGATCCTGGCGGCTGTTGAGCGGGTGGAGGCGGTACTGGCGACTCAGCCGAGGTAGGGGAAGGAACCAGCGAGGTAGTCGCCGATCTGCTGGCGCATGCTGGCGTGGATGTCGTACTGGTCGAGGTCGGCGGGCTGGATGAAGCGGACGCCGTCGGCCTCGTCGTTGATGGTGGGCTCGCCGCCGATCGGGCGGCCGATGTAGGTGTTCTCGTACTGCTGGCGGATCTCGCCGTCGGTGTAGGCGACGATGTGGTGGGGGTTGGTGTAGACCCCGAGGAAGCCGGTGATCTCGGCTTCGATACCGGTCTCCTCCAGGCATTCCCGCACAGCGCACTGGGCCGCGGTCTCGCCAATGTCCTGCGCGCCGCCGGGCAAAGCCCACTGGCCGGTGTCGCGGCGACGCTGTAGCAGGATGGCACCGCTCTCGTCGACAACGAGCAGGTTGCTGGCGGGGATGAGGGTATTTGCCTTGGGTGCGGCGGGGTCGTTGTAGTACTCAGTCCTGCCCATGTGCGGCGGTCCCCTCTTGGTTGGGAGTCCAGAGCCGTGCGGCGGCCCAGACGGCTTCGAAGCTTTCAGCGTAGTTGTCGAACCACCCTGTGCTGTCACCTTTCTTGAGGTGCAGGAGGGGATTGGCGCTGGCGGGCTGGCCCCAGACGTGCGGGTTGACCAGCAGGTTGTCGTCGTAGCGGAACAATGACGTGTAGAGCGTGGTGTCGTGCAGCCGCACTTCGCAGCTGGCCTCGGGAAGTAGCGGGCGGTAGTAGGTCAGGGAGGCGCGGATCTTGGCTGCGAGAGCGTCGCCGATGCCTTCCTCGCGGCCCCGGATGGCGACTGCCTGGCCCCCCGGGTCGCCGAAGCACAGACGAACACGCACGCCATTGGCGGCCCGCTCGGCGAGCATTTTGGCAACGTGCGGATTGGACTGTGCGAAAAAGGTGCCGGAGAAGACGAGCACGCCGATCTCCTTTCGGGCCTCTTGGAGGAGGGCCAGCCACATGTCCCGGGGAACGGAGGCCCGGTTCGGGTACGTGCCGACCAGGTCGCCGCCCCCGGCGGTGTTGGGCGCGCTGGTACGTGGTTGCGGGGCCGGCCAGAGGAAGGACTCCTCCACCCGAAGGTGTTGGGCGGCGCGGAACCGATGACGCGCGTGGGGGACGCGTCCGCCAAGCCAGCGTCCAACGGTCTTGGGATCAACCTCGCAGACTTCGGCGAGCGACTCGGGTGAGACACCACGCTGGGCAAGTACGGAGTGCAGTCGCTCGTTCACAGACGTCATGCAAGCGGAGCGAGGAGCGATCGGGCAAGGACGTTTTGGGACGTTCATACGGGATGAGGCCGGGACGGCTCCCTACGCTTGCGCCATGCAGCTCATCGTCCTGTGGGACATCGACCACACGCTCATCGAGAACGCGGGGGTGAGCAAGGAGATCTACGCCGATGCCTTTTCGGCGCTCGCAGGTCGTCCTGCCACGAGGCCGGCGCCGACGGAAGGCCGGACGGACCGCATGATCATGCGCGAGATGCTCCGGCAGCACGGAGTGGCAGTACCGGGTTGGTCCACTGTCGAGGCTGCCCTGACCAGGGCTGGCGAAGGGCGCGAGGAGGATCTCCGCCGTCGTGGGGCCGCGTTGCCGGGGGTACGAGAGGCACTGACCGCAGTGGCCCAACGTTCCGGCTGGGTGTCGTCGGTTCTGACGGGCAACATCGCGGCCAATGCCCGCGTGAAACTGTCGGCTTTCGATCTTGATCTGCTGCTGGATCTCAGCGTCGGGGCGTACGGCGCTGATGCCGATCAGCGCCCCGACCTTGTGGCCATTGCGCGTGAGCGGGTTCAGCGCCTTCGCGGTGTCCGAGGCGATGTGCCCGTGGTGTTGGTCGGAGATACACCCAGGGACGTCGAAGCGAGCCTCACGACGGGCTCCGGAATCATCGCCGTCGCCTCGGGGATTCACGGCCAGGCGGAGCTGTCTGCCGCCGGCGCGGCCGTCGTGCTACCAGATCTGTCGGACACCACGCATGTACTCGCGCTGCTTGAGGACTTCGCGCGGGAGTGAAAACGTCCCAGGACGTCCTTCGTGGCGTCCGAATACGCGGTGATGAGGTCCCAGAGGCTCAGGAAGTATCAGGGCCTCGACGAGGTGACCGGCCGAAGCAGGCCCGCAGGTAATCGGGGCCCGCCGTGTGGGGGAGCCCCAGAACTCTTGCGCGGTGTGCGGCCCTGCTCTGGGCGGCCCGTCCACGGCCCCACCGCTATGGGAAGAGGATCTGATGAAGCGCGAGTACGGGGCGAAGTTCCTGGACATTGACGTCGCCCACCTCAGGGTAAGGCTGACCAAGCTTGGTGCCGTCCAAGTGCTCCCTCAGACCCTCGTGACCTGCAGGATCTTCGAGCACGATGCTCTCGGCGGCGCCTGGCTCCGCCTGCGGGACGAGCACACCCGGTCCATCCTCACGCTCAAGCACGTCGCTGGCGCCGCCAAGACCAGCACCACCGAGACCGAGGTTGCAGACCTGCACGCCATGGCCGACATCCTTCGCAGACTCGGCCTGCGCGAAGCCCGCTATCAGGAGCACTACCGGGAGCAGTGGCGCCTGGGCGAAGCCGACTACAGCTTCGACACGTGGCCCGATCTTTCCGCATTCCTCAAAATCGAGGCCCCGGACGAGGCATCCGTTCGTCAGGCTGCCGCGCTCGTCGAACTCGACTTCGCAGAGGCCTGCTTCGGCAGCGTGGAGGAGATTTACGAAAGCGAGGCCGGCCGCAGCATCCTCGGCGAGCCCACGCTGCTCTTCTCCAACGCCGTCCGAGTCCAGGCCCCCTGACCCAGAAGACCAGGTGGCGCATCCGAGTCATTCCACAAGCTCTGGTTACTCGGGAGCCGGAGGCGATTCGGATCGACCAGGGCAAAGTCTGCCCAGCATCGAAACGCGATCGGCCTGCCAAGACGCGCCGACGCCGGTGCGCGCATCTACATTCCCCCGGCTTCGAGGACACCATGCATCAGGCATCAATTCAGCGCTGTGAACGATCGCGTAATGAACTCAGCTCGGAATCCGGCTACGTCGTGGTGCTGCTCCACGAAGGATTCTATGGAGCTGTGTCGGGCAGCGGCTTCAGCAACCGGGCCTTCCTGACCGCCCTCGCACAAGATCTGCCGCATGGGCTCCTGGTGGTCGTACCGGTCGTCCTGCCCCCCGCCCGCCCCGGCCGCGACCCGCAGTGGGAGGTCGACGTCGAAAGGATGTTGGCGAAGGCCGGAGCGAGGGTGCTGCCGCTTCAGGGTGAGGCCATGCTCACGTCGCCTGTCGGCTGTGAGGCGTTATCTGCCATGGCCGTGCGCCGAGCCGCGCCTTACCTTCAGGGCCGGTCGCTGCTCGTCGGCTGCGATGTGCCTTTCCTGGCCGTTGGCTCGTACGCTCCGAAGAGCGCGGATGTACTCCTCGTGCCCCGGTCCACGGCCGCAATGGTCCGCCCGGAGGACAGCTCACAGATCGCCTGGGAGCGGCGCGGGCTGACCGCGACCGTCGCCGGTGGCGGCCTCGTGGCGGCTATCTCCGACCATATGAGGGATCACCTGACTGGCACCTACGGGCTGCCCGACGGCGTGGTGCTGGACCTCCCCAACGGGCTTATGCCCGCGGATCAAGCCGTGGTGCACGGCCCCGTGCTACCGCTGCCGGCTGGCGCCACCGACGGATTCGTCTTGGCGATGGGGCGTGCTGTGGAGTCCAAGGGATTCGCGGATCTCCTCCATGCCGTGGGCCTCCTCGGAGACCAGGGCGTTGCGGTCCCGCACCTGGTGCTCGTGGCCGCGAGCACGGGTGAGCGGAATTCGCACCAGGTGCAGTTGCGCGGCCTCATCGACCGACTCGGTATCGAAGCCACGCTGCTCACCCGGTTCGATCCGCGTGTGCGCGGTTGGCTGGGCGACCCCAGCCTGCGGGCGGTGGTGGTGCCCTCAAGGGCTGAGCCGTTCGGCCGGATACCGCTGGAGGCGTTCGCCGCTGGGGCCGGCCCCGTGGTGGCCACCACCGCAGGGGGGTTGGCGCAGACCGTCCTCGACGGCGTCACTGGCTACTCCGCGCCGCCGGCCTCGCCCCAGGCGTTGGCAGTGGCGCTCCATCGTGCTCTGGACGCTTCTCCCGCCGACCGCGCCCGGCTCGCCGAGGCTGGGGCGCGACTCCTGGCCGAGCGCCATGACTACGCCGTTTCGGTCCGTTCCGTCCTCGAACGGTGCGCGCCGTGGGCGTTGTCCGCCCGGGCGGGGGTCAGCCAGTGATCCGGCCGGTCGTAATCGCCTTGAACTCGCCGCACTCGTTCTGGGCGATCGGGCCCGGTCATATGGCCTGGCTCCGGGACGAGTTTCCCGCGCTGGAGTTCCGCACGGCTGCTGATGAGGAGCTACCGACCGCCCTCGCGGCTGCGGAAACCTATTTCGGGTGGCGGTTCGAGGAACGGTGGCTGGCCCTGGCGCCCCACTTGAAGTGGATCGCGACCCCGGCTGCCGGAACCGATCACCTTCCCGCCCGGCAGATCGCAGCCTTCGGCGCCGTGCTGACTCGCTCGTACGGTTTCCACGCCCAGCCGGTGGCCGAGCACGCCATGGGCATGATCCTCGCGTTCTCCCGCGGCCTTCTCACCAGTTCCCGGCTTCAGCGCACTCATCGGTGGTGGAAGGATGACCTGGCCGGTGAGTTCTTCGACCTCGCCGGGGCGACGATGATGATCGTCGGCTGCGGCAGCATCGGCACCCACCTCGCCGGGATGGGACGAGCTTTCGGCATGCAGGTCCTCGGCGTCCGCCGCACCCTGCCCCGCGCGCCCCAGAACGGCATCGAATGGATACCCGCCTCCTACTGGCGGCAGGCCCTGCCCGCCGTGGACGTGGTCGTGAACCTGCTGCCTGCGACACCAGACACGGTCGGCGCCTTCGACGCTTCGACATTCGCTGCGTTCAAGCCCGGCTCGGTGTTCGTGAACCTTGGCCGGGGGGCAACCGTCGACCACGTGGCGCTGCTGGGAGCCCTCGAAACCCGCAGGCTGCGCGGCGCCGGCCTCGACGTCACCGACCCTCGTCCGCTGCCCCGGAGTGACCTGCTCCGCCGCCACCCGCGGGTGCTGCTGACCCCGAAGACCGCCGTGTTCTCCCACGCCTACATGGATAGGGCCGTTCGGTTCTTCGCGGACAACCTGCACAGCTACCTCTCCGGCCACCCGCTGCGCGGCGCGGTCGACGAACCGATCCCCGACCGGATGAAAGGAATCCACTGATGACGCTCGCCACCGAATACAACGACCTCTTGGCCGCGTTCGCGGAGACGGGGCGCAACCACCCCTACTTGGCGTTCACGCTGAACGGAATCTGCGACCGCGACTGCGTGTTCTGCAAGCCGCGCTGCATGCCGGACTACGGACACAAGGACACCGTCCTCTCGGTACCCGAGTACGCGGCCATCGCCCGCACCGCCGGGCAGTGGGGGGTCCGCAAAGCACACTGTTCCGGCGGGGAGCCGACCCTCCGCAAGGACATCCTCGACATCATCCGGGTCCTGGCAGAAGGGCTGGGCGAAGGCGCGCAAATCGGCATGACCAGCCACGGAAACTTCCGCAAGGGACTCTCGGTGGAAGGGTTCGCGGAGGCGGGGCTGACGTACCTGAACGTAAGCCTCCACAGCACCGACCCCGGCCGGTCCGCGGAGATCATGGGTGGCGGTGACCCGGGCATATCGCTCGCCACCATCACGGAGGCGCTGGACCTCGGCCTCAAGGTAAAGATCAACTGCGTGCTGATGCGTTCCTACATCGAGGACGCCTTCGCCGTCGCGTCGCTGGCCCGGAGCCTGCCGGTGGCAGTGAGGCTGATCGAGTTGCAGAACATCGGCCCCGCCAAGGAGATGTTCGAGACCGAGTTCATCCCCGAGGCGGAGGTCCGGGATTTGCTCGGGGACTGGTTCACCGGGGCTGGCGAAGTTTCCCGTACTGACCTCGGTGTCCGCAGCCCCGGCCGATACCTCCAGCCCGACGGTTGGAAAGGCTCCATCGGCTTCATCTCCAACTCCTCGTGCGCTACGTGCTCGGACGCCAACCGCATCAAGGTCACGCCGAGCGGGGTAGCGCGCCCCTGCATCCTCCACAACCAGGACATCCAGCTCCGCGAATACCTTGCCCCCGGCACGCTGGACACGGCGTTCGCCCACCTGTTCAACGCCATGCTCGAACGCAACACCAACCCGGCCTGGGGCGGATATCACTACGTCGACTACGACCTGCGGTGGGACCGCATGGAACGCCCCCAGGGAGCTGCCGTCTTCCTCCCGGTCCTCGCCACCAACAGCGGAGCCGGATGCTCCGTCCGCCGGCTGCCGACCGGGGTCGAGGAGTGAACACCATCTACGAGGCAACCACCGCCCTGTACGCCCGTCACCTTCGCGCTGCTGGGCTGCACCCGGTGATGGTTACGCACAAGTGGCAACAGCCCGATCTCATCGCCCCGCATTCCGACCTGGACCTGCGGCTCGTCCTCGATGCCGCCCCGCCCTCCTGGGGGGACTTCAACACGCGCGTGGCTGCCGCCCACACGGCGGCCGTCGCCGCCGACCCGGCGCACGGCCGCTTGCTGGAACACCCGCCCGGGTACGCGTTCACCACCGCTGAGTTGGACGCCGGCCTGGTCCAGCCCGCCGAGGTCGCAACCTGGTCGCCGGTCCATGGTTCGCAGCAGATCCTCGGACAGTGGATCAAGGCCGCCGACGCCGAACCATGGACGGCCTCCGACGCCCGGTTCTACTGGGCACTCCTGGACGCGCGGGTGGCTGGCCGCTACCGCCTGGCTGCCGACGCCACGGACAACGTGCACCGTGATCTGAGCGGCTACCTGCGGCACTGCGTAGCCTGGCACTACGTCGCCCCATGCTGGTTCGCTGCCGCGTGCCTGGCCACCCACAGCCGCTTGTCGGGCAAGCTCGACGCGCTCACCCGTTGGAGGCCTGGCGACACCAGTCACCATGCTGAACTGTTCGCCTCGCACGCGGGGCCCGTTGGGTCCCGGCCCACCCTTACCCCCCGATTGCTGATGCGGCACGCGCACAGCGCGGTGGAGGCCGCCTTGCACTACACCCCAGCTTCCTTCGGCGAGCCGGGTAGCCGGCCGGGGCTCGGGCTGCGCCGGGAGTGGGCGATGACTGCAGGCATGCTGCGGGTCAAGCCAGCCCGCTGGCGGTACTACCTGGACCCCCCGCCCGGGATCGCCACCGGCTACCTCATCGCCCGCGAGGCCAAGGAACTGACCGCTGCACAAGCCGCGCTGGAACGGCTGGCCAGCCACGGAACGGCCGAGGAGCGGTCAATGGCCGCCCGGGTGGCCGCCGTACTGCCCCCGCCGGGTACACCGACCAGCGCTGGGCTGCTGCGGGACCTGCTGCGGTCCTGGTCGAGGGCCGGTGCGGCCCTCGAAGACTTCCTGACCGGCCCGACCCAGACTATGGAAGGCGCCCCACTATGACGCGCCCGCTCACACCCCCACGGGTGCTGAAGACTGCCAAAGTCAAGATCACCACAAAGTGCAACCGGTCGTGCGACTTCTGCATCTTCGCCGACGGCGCCCACGGCGAGAACATGAGCCTGGAGCTGTTCGCAAGGATCCTGGACCGGCTCGGGACCGTACCGTTCCGGCAACTCCACATCAACGGCGGCGAGCCGACCGTCCACCGAGACTTCCCCGCCCTCTCCCGGCTGGCCCACACCCGCCTGCCGGACACGGTGATGGTGCTGGGCACCAACGCCATTACCCTCGCCCGCAACCAGCGGCTCCTCGACGTGACCCTCGAGGTCTACGACCAGATCCTCATCGGCTGCGACGACGAGCACGGGAACTACGACGAGGTCGCCCACGTCGTGCCGCTGCTCCGGCAGGCGGGCAAGACCGTCGTGATCAACAGCGTGCTCGAGGCCATCTCCTCCAGCCACCTCGACCAAGTCGCCGCCCTGTGCGAGCGGACTGGCGCGATCCACGTCACCAACCACGTCCACCACATCGACGTCGGCCAGCCGGACAACCGGCTCGGCGGGCTGTGCGCCCGCTATCTCGACCAGCACCTCATGGTCGAGATCGACGGCTCCTGCTACCGGTGCTTCAACGCAATGGCCAAGGAGGACAGCGAGTTCACCGTCTGGGACGAGGATTTCGCGACGAAGCTGTTCGCCCCCCGCACCCAGCACTACCGGTTCTGTCTCAAGTGCCACGAGTACACCGACTCCGGGCGCCAGACTGTGCCCGCGACTGCTGGAGGTACCTGATGCCCGTCGCCCTGGGCTTGAACTTCCACCACGACACATCCGCCGCGCTCATCGTCGATGGCCGCCTCTACGCCGCCGAGGAGGAACGCTGGTCCGGCCTCAAGCACCACCGCGAGCACGGGCAGCACAAGGCCGTCCTGACCGCCCCCGCCCGCTCCCTCGCCTGGTGCCTGGAAGCCGCCGGGATCGAGCTTGGTCAGGTGGACGCCGTCTGGGCCGCGGGGATGCGCCCCCACCCGCCCGGCGGGCAGTACCTGGCCACCGAACGTGAAGAACTCGCTGCTCTCCTGCCTCAGCCGCTCGGCGACATGCTCCGGTTGATGTCCCACCACACCGCGCACATGCTCTCCGGCTATCTCATATCAGGACTCGGCCACGCCGCCGGCCTGGTCATCGACGCCGGGGGCTCACCCCTCGGCGTGGACTTCGGGCCCGGCAGGGAGAGAACCACCGGCTATGACCTGCGCCCCGGCCACATCGACCGCGTCCACCAATCCATTCCCAGCCTGTCCGCAGGACCGTTAGGCGTTGAGCGCGTCCACCACTCCCTCGGGCACTTCTACCGCAACATGGCTCACCGAGTGATCCCCCCGGGAGATGAACCCGAGGGCAGCATGATGGCGCTGGCGGCCTATGGCGACCCTGCCCGCTACCGGCAGCTGATCAGCGAGCTGATCCACCTCGGCGACGACGGTGCTGTCCGCATCGCCGCCCCCTATGGTTCCGCGGACAGCTGCACCCCGCTCAAGGCCGGCGGCCGGGCCTGGACGCAGGCTGGCGCCGCCGACGTGCCGCTGGCTGAACGCGCTGACTTCGCGGCGGCCGTCCAGGAGGCGTTCGCCGCCGCCGTGCTCCACACCGCCCGGCACCTGCGCCAGCTGACTCGCGCAACTGACCTGGTGTTCTCGGGAGGGTGTGCCCTCAACTCTCACCTCAATGGCACTCTCGCCCAGGACTCGGGGTTCGACCGGCTGTTCATCGCTCCCGCGCCGCACGACGCGGGGACCGCCGTCGGCGCTGCCCTCTACGGATGGCACCACCACCTCGGGAACGACCCGCTGCCAGCCCCGGTCGACGCGGGATGGGGCCCCGTGCCAGGCGCCCTGTCCCTGCGGGATATCCCCGACGGTTGGCACAACCTCGGTGACCTCGGTGACCACCTCGGGCCTACAGTCGCAGGGCTCCTCGCGGGCGGCAGCATCATCGGATGGGTACAGGGCCCCATGGAGTTCGGCCCCCGGGCACTGGGGCACCGGTCGATCCTCGCCCACCCCGGTCACGCCGGCAGCCGCGACCGCCTCAACACGATCAAGCGGCGCGCTGGGTACCGACCGTTCGCCCCAGCGGTCCTCGACACCCACCTCCGTGATTGGTTCACGGGCGACGCAGACCCGTTCATGAACCGCGTCGCCTGTATCCGGCCTGAGCAGGCTGCACACGTCCCGGCCGTCGTCCACCACGACGGAACCGCGCGCGTCCAGACCGTCGCCGCGGGGCACGCCGGCCTGGGCCGCCTCTTGGAGGAATTCCGGCAGCAGACGGGCCTGCCGATGCTGCTGAACACCAGCTTCAATCTCAAGGGCACGCCGATCCTGCGGACCGCCGCGCAGGCAGCCCAGGGCGCCGCCGGGCTTGGCCTCGACGCGCTCGCTGTCGGCACGACCCTCCTGGCCGCCGATCACGGTCAGCACGCCGCGCCGGCCCGGGGGTGGGCGGCGTGACCGATCTGGAGAGGGCGGCCTGGTCTGCTCTTGACGCTGCCAGCTGGGAGCCGGGCCAGCAGACGACGGCTCGCACCTGCGCAGCAATCGCGGTGACTTTGTACGGGGGGCACACCCGCGACCAGGGCACCCCGTACATCGAACACCCCATGGCAGTGGTGAAGCTCCTCCGCGAAGAGCTCGGCGTTGTCTGCCCCACGGCCCTCATGACCGGGCTTCTTCACGACGTGCTGGAAATCAGCCCCGGTGCCCGCGATCTGATCGGCCGACGGCTCGGGGTGAAGTTCGCCAACCGACTCGCTGACATCACTCCCGACCACAGGCTCGAGCAGCGAGCCAAGGGGCCTGGAGACCGTCAGGCGTGGCGGGAGAAGACCGCAGCCCTGGAGCCGGTGCCGCTGCTGATCAGGCTGGCAGACCGCATCCACAACACCCGCGACCTGGCCAAATCTCCCGACCTGGCGCGCCGCGCCCGGTTCCTGGACGATCTGGCCGCCTTCTACCTCCCGCTCGCCGAGGCACGCCGGGCGGCCAGCCCTCAACTTGCCGCGGCATACCGGGTGCTGCGGCGTGAGTACGACAACCACCAGGAGGAGGGGCACCATGGTGCAGACCGTGTACTGCATGGAACCGACGGGCAGGACCGGCGGCAGGGTCTACCTCCGAATGATCCACAACGTCACAGCTGAACACGTGCGCTGGGGCAAGGTGCCCGACTACAAGCGGGCCGACCGCATCCGGCGCTGGCGCAAAGTCCGGCATCTCCAGCGCCTGGCCCCTGTCATCGCCGCCCTCGACCGGCCCGACGCCTCGTTCGTGTGGGACGACCTGAGCCTGCTGCTGTTCACCCCAGGCATGCGGGCGCGCACCGTGTTCGTCTTCCACCACTACGAGCCTCTTCAGCATGACTCCGCACCGTTGGAAGCCGTCCTGTGGCAGCAGCTGTTCGCCGTACTACCCGAGTGCGCGGCCGTGGTGTGCGTTGCCCCGTACTGGGCGGAGTTCCTTCACCACCGTGGAGTAGAGAACGTTCACGTCATCTACAACGCTTTCGACCTGACTGAGATCGACACCGTACGCGGTCTCGACCGGGTGGCGTGTCGGGCCGAGTTCGGGCTCGCGGCGGACACTATCGCCGTCTACGCGGGCAAGGCTGTCCACTGGAAAGGAACCGAACACGTCGCCGGCCAGCTCGACGGCGCCTCGGGCATGAGGGTCCTCGCCACCGGCAGCAATACGATCGGGTTCGCCGGCAGCCACCATGATCTGCCACGGGACCGGTACCTGAGGCTGCTGCGGGCGTGCGACGTCGGGGTCTTCATGCCCGAGATGCAGGAAGGGTGGAGCCGCTGCGCCGCCGAAGCGGTCCTGCTCGGTATGCCGTGTCTCATCCGGCCTCTCGCTGGCCTTAGCGACCTTGCTGCCCTCAGCAGTCAGCCCGCCCCTGACCTGGACCGGCTGCTGCAGCAGGTCCGAGACAGGGCTGCGGCACCACAGGAAGAGGCCAGGGCCGCGTACGCGGCCCTGGCCCAGTTCGACACCGGCTACTTCGCCGACGCCTGGAGCACAGTCCTCGCCAAGATCAGCTGACCGAAGCGGCTGCTTCTTCCTGGCCCGTCAGACGCGCCGATGCGGCGTCCAGGCGGGCCAGGACCCGGTCACGTCCCAGCACCTCGACGGACTCGAACAACGGCAGGCCGACTGTACGACCGGTGACAGCCACCCGCACCGGCGCTTGAGCCTTGCCCAGCTTCAGCCCCTGCCCAGCCGCGACGTCCTCCAGGCCCGCGTGCAGCGCCGCCGCGGTCCAGTCGTCCAGAGCCGCCCACCGCTCCCGGGCTGCGGCCAGGATGCTCTCCGCGCCCGGCTTCATGGCCTTCGACCAGGACGCCTCATCATGCGGGGGAGTGTCGAGGAACAGCCAATCCACGTAGTTCGTGATCTCCGACAGCACGGTGATGCGGGTCTGGGCGTATGGGGCCACGGCCTGCCAGACTGCCTCATCGAACGAGGCCTCCTGCCACGGTGCCGCCTCACCGGACAGCCAGGGCCGGCAGGCGTCGGCAAACTCCTGCGGGGACAGCGCCCGCATGTAGTCCCCGTTGAACGCCGACAGCTTCTTTACGTCGAAGAACGCGGAGGCCTTGTTGACGTCTTCCAGCCGGAACAGCTTCTCCAGCTCCGTGAACGGGCGGACCTCCACGTTGTCGCTGGGGCCCCAGCCCAGCAGCATCAGGTAGTTCACCATTGCGTCCGGGAGGTAGCCCTCGGCGAGGTAGTCCTCCAGAGCTACCTTGTCGCGGCGCTTCGACAGCTTCTGCCGCTTCTCGTTCACGATCACAGGCAGGTGTGCCCAGACGGGGACCGAGGCCCCGAGCGCGTCCCACAACAGCTGCTGCTTGGGGGTGTTCGACAGGTGCTCCTCGCCTCGGATGACGTGCGTGATGCCCTGCTGGATGTCGTCCACTGCGTTGGCGAGGATGAACACGGGGCTACCGTTACCCCGGGCGATCACGAAGTCCTCCAGCGCCTTATTGGGGAACTCGGTTCGCCCGCGCACGACGTCGTCCACGACGGTCGCGCCGTCGTCGGGGGTACGGAAGCGCAGGGCCCGGCCGTCTGCGTGCTCGAGGCCACGGTCACGACAAAACCCGTCGTAGCCGAGCTGCTGGGAGCCGGTGCGGGCGGTCAGCTCATCACGGGTGCAATCGCAGTAGTACGCCTTGCCCTCGGTGTGGAGCCGGAGAGCCGCGGCCCGCTGTTCCTCGGTGTTGTGGGACTGGAAGTACGGTCCCTCGAAAGTGGGCTCGTCGGTGTTGATGCCAATGGAGGACAGGGCGCTGATGATGCCGTCCACCCACTCGGGCCGGTTGCGGGCTTCGTCGGTGTCCTCGATCCGCAGGACGAACTTGCCTTGCTGCTGTCGGGCGATGACCCAGTTGAAGAGAGCGGAGCGGGCTCCGCCGACGTGGAACATGCCCGTAGGCGAGGGGGCGAATCGGACGCGGATCGAGTTCATCGGGCCAGGGTATCGGCCCCGACGGCACGTCAGCAGCAATGATTTCAGACCGCCGCCCGGGTGATTTACCGCCCGTCTGGGACCTGACGGCGACGTTCCAGGTCACCGCGCGGGTAGAGATCCACATGACCACTTTTGCTTCCGCGGCCCCCTACTACGCCCGCTTCCGGCCGGCCTACCCCGAGGCCGTCTACGCCCACATCCGCAAGTGTTTCCGGCTGGACGGAACTCAACACGTGCTGGACCTGGGGTGCGGGCCGGGGACGCTGGCCATCCCCCTCGCGCAGTACGCGGCGGTCGTCCACGCGGTGGACCCGGAGCCCGCGATGGTCGCTGAAGGCCTGAAGCTTGCCGAAGCTAGGAGCGCCGTCAATATCGCGTGGCAGGTTGCGGACGCATCCCGACTACTCGATCTCGGTCTCCCCAAGATCATGGTGTGCACCATGGGCCGTGCCTTCGGCTGGATGGACCGGTCCCAGGTTCTGGCCGATCTGGACAGGGTGATCACCCCGGACGGCGGCCTTGCCTTCGTCTCCAGCGTCGCCCCGGCGGAGCCGCCACCGTGGCTGAAGGTGATCGAAAAGGTCGGAGCGGATTACCTCGGGCCCGACTACCGGACCCGGTATGGGCCCGCCGCTGGCCCGGCTGAGGGCCCCGACGGCCTACTCGCAGCTTCGGCGTTCTCCCACCTGGAGGCTGCCGTCTTCGAGCAGGCACTGGAGTTCACCCTGGAGGAGCTGGTGGGACTGCAATTCTCCTTCTCGTACACCAGCCCTGACGTTCTAGGTGACCGGCAGGCCGCGTACGAGGCTGACCTGCGTAGCGAACTCGCCCGCTTCGATCCCGCTGGCCGGTTCTACGAGACCCGGCAAACGGTATGCACGATTGCTACCCGTCGCTAGGTTCCTTCACGGCCATCTTGGGCAACCAGCCTCGGTTCCTTCTGGCCACCGCTCTCATACGGCGCGTTGTCCGACGCAGGCACGGCGCGGTCATCCCCATCGGCCAGGCCTGCAGTGGCGGCCGCGCGGGATATCTGGATGACGCCAGCAACTGCTGGGCCCTACTCTCGGCAGGCATGACGAGCATCGACCCCCGTATCACGGGTTTCTACAGCGAGTACGACGAGGCGGCACGACTCCACTCCACAGCGACGGGCCGCCTCGAATTCGAGCGCACCCGGGAGCTGTTACGGCGCTACCTGCCTCCACCGCCGGCCCGCGTGCTGGACGTGGGTGGGGGCCCAGGTGCCCATGCCCAGTGGCTGGCCGAAGACGGCTACGAGGTACACCTGGTGGACCCCGTGCCGAAACACGTCGAGCAGGCACGCGAGCGGGCGCCCGGATGCGTGGCCACGCAAGGGGACGCACGTGACCTGGCCTTCGCGGGACGCACATTCGATGCGGTGCTGCTCCTTGGGCCGCTGTACCACCTGGCGGAGCGCGAGGACCGACTGAAGGCGCTGAGGGAGGCCCGACGGGTTGCGGTGCAGGGTGGTGTGGTGGCAGCTGCAGGGATCTCCCGGTACTCCCTGATGCAGGACTACACCGTCAGTGCAGGCCTGTCCCCGGAGCTGCTGGCCGGTGAGGTCTCTCAGGTGGTACGTACGGGTTCCTACGACGGCAGCAGGGGGTTCACGGTTGTGCACTTCCACACGGCTGCCGAGCTGACGCAGGAGGCCGACGAAGCGGGGCTGAGCGACGTGCGCGTCCACGGGATCGAGGGCCCGGGATGGGGGTACGTCGTCGCGGCCAGCCGATGCGCGGGCCAGGAAGAGGCGGGAGCGCTCGTCGCGGATGCGATAGCGACGGCCCGCCTCGCCGACGAGCACGCCGAGTTCCACGATGCATCGGCGCACATTCTTGTCGTTGGCTCAGTCTGAGCTGTCCCGTTTCTCCGTGGCAGGTGAGCAGGGACAGGCGGTGGTACAAGGCCGACGGGATCTCGTGCTCCGCGTCTGGGGAGGAGTCGGCACTGGCATCGCCGCACAGAGGGGCCCCGACGGCTTAGGTGGCGGCACGCCAGGCGTTGACGAGAGAGCACACAGAGTGGAACCGGCGCTCCGGTTCGGCGGCCGTTGCCTTCTTGATGACGGCCAGCTGGCCGGGGGTGCCACGCCACTGCTCCTCCTCGTCGCCGGCGTCGAGGAGGAGGCGGAGTGCCCTGCCGAGGGTGAACACGGTTGTCCGGATGTCGATGACCGCACCCCGCACGAACTCCTCCGGGGCCATGTAGCGCCTGGATCCGGGCAGCCGGTCCGCCTCCAGGGTGAACGGACCGGGTCGGTACTCGTCCAGGTCACACAGAACCATCTCGTGATCTTCGAAGTCGTAGAGCATGCAGCCGTCATAGAAGTCGACGGCTACGAGACCGGCCTGCTCCACGGCGAGGTGGGCACTCAAGATGGAACGCAGGGCGGCGTGAACCCGGTGAAGTGGCAGCTGCCGGAACCGCGCCATCGGACTGCCGGGGGCAGCCCTTCCCCCGTGGTGGGACCTTGTTGGGTGATAGAGGACGTCGCCCCCCAACCAGGGGTAGACGAGCGCCAGGCCGTCGTCAGTCGTGAAGGAGTGCGACAGGGGCACGATGGCCGGGTGAGCTACGGCTTGGTGGACCAAGACGGCCCGGCGCAGGGATGAGACGCCGTTGGGCGTCGAGGCGCCCTTCACGAACCAGCGCCGCCCCGCCGAGACCAGGCCGTATGAGATGCAGCCGGAGTCCTGCTCGGTGAATCTCCGAAAGATGCTGCCTGTTCGTGTGAGGTAGGGCTCAAGTGCGGATACGTGCGTGATGTCGAGGAGAGGGCGTTTAGCCATAGCTCGCATGGTGCCACTGCTGACCCGAGTGACTGGCCGATTGTGGTCGGCCATTGGGTGCGCGACCGGCCAGGGTCGCGCCAGGTAATGTCGAGGCGGTCCGACACCTCCGGGAGTTGCTCGGCGGCGATGAACGCCCTGACCTCGGCCTCGACGATCTCCTCGACTCCGAATGAAAACAAGTACTTGCTCGACGGCAGGTGGGTGCAGAAGGCCAATGGGAAGCCAGTCTGGGTGGATTCTGTTCTAGATGGCCGGGGGCTCGGGGTCCTCTGGTGCGACGGGGCTCTGTGAAACCGCTACGTCGTTGTACGCCGACCGCCGCGATTCGGTCCTACCGGTGTGAGCATTTTGATCGTCCCTGTCAGGTCGAGCCTCACAACTCTCCCGTCTGGTGACCTTCGTGAACACCTGTTCCGCGCGGTCCAGGGTCAACCGCATCGTGCCGTACGGCCCCACCGCGTACCCGGTGCGGTGACCGTGCAGGTGCAGTTCCTCCACTGCCTGAAGCCCGGCGTCGGCCTCCGGCACGTCGACCGGCGGGATGAGAGCGTGCAGCTCCTCCGCCCACTCCCAGCCAAGATCACGGAGCACAGTTCGGGCTTCCTCCTGCTCCCAGCCGCTTCGCGCCACCAGCCCGTGACGAGGGTCCGCCGAGAAGACCATGTTGGGGTCCGTCATCATCCGGCCATCGCCTCGACTCGTCCCGCAGGTCCCGACTGTTCGGCGGCGTCTGCCTGGGCCGGAGCGGGCCAGGCTGCGAGCTGGAAGCGCGCCGGGCGGTCTTCGTGCCGTCCGACTCGGCATTCGTCGCCGGCCTTGCCCAGGGCCTTGTTCATCCGGGTGAGGAACCGGTCGTACTGCTCATGCCAGATCACGGACGAACCCGCGTCCGCGTACGCGTCGGTTCTGGCGAAGGCCAGGGCCACGATCTCGAACGCCAGGCCCTCGTGCTTCGTCCAGCACGGCGGGATGACGTCCTGCGGCTGCCAGGCATACGTCCAGTTCAGCCAGCGGCACACGGAGTCGAGCCATGCGGGCATCGGCGCAATCAGCTCGGCTGACAGAGCGCCGAGGTCCCACGGGGCGGGGCCATCGACCGCGGAGTCCTCCGCGCTCCGCGCCGCGATGTACTCCAAGATCAGCGCGGGCGGTTCGGGGAAGGGATCGAAGTGAGCGAGTGGATTCGTCATGCGGCAGTCGCCCCGTCACGGCTGGCCCACGCGGCTGCATGGGCTTTCGCCTGGTTCTTCTTCGCGGTGGCCTCGCGCGAACGCTCCGCCTCGTTGGCCGCTCGCAGGTCGCGGACGTGACCTTGGATCTCGGCCCAGGACTCCCAGGTCCACATGCCGTCGAGACGGGTGACGACAGGGGGGAGGTTGTCCGCGAGCACCAAGGCGTCACCTTCGGGCAGAGCCCTGATCTCGTCGCCGCGCAGGACCGGTTCCAGAGCCATGTGCGTGGCGGTTGAGTGGCCCCCGCGGTCTGCTCCGTTCGTGGTCTTCGTGGTGCGCTCCCGTTCGACCTGGCCGCACAGGTCGGACATGTCCTTGAGGAAGACAGGGTCCTTTGCTCCGCCGAAGACCACGACGTAGTTGGTGAACGAGGCCAGCTCGTTCGCTGTGTCTTCGCCGAAGCGGGCGCGGGCCGATGCCCAGCCCTGGAGGCCGTAGATCACGGTGATGCCGCGGCCCCGGCCGTCGGCGACGCGTTGACGAAGAGATGGGATCGGCGCGATGTTCGGCGCCTCGTCCAGAGCGGCCAGGAGGGTCGGGTCGAGCCGCCCCGCAGGGGACGTGATGGCGTGAGCCTCGGCGATGTCTAGCAGGTCCTCGGCTATCGCCGTGGTCAGCGGCGCGACGCTGTTCACCTCCGAGTCTTTGCCGAGCAGATAGATGGTGCCTTCCGCGTTGAGGAACTCGTGGAAGTTCGTAGGGTCCTCTCCGTCTCCTTGCAGAGCACGGATCACCGACTGGTGCATGAGGGGTTCGAGGGCCGCGTCGAGGGTGCTGGCCGTGTTGCCGACGGTACGGCTGTCGCCCGTGGTGGCGGTCCGCAGCATGTCGGCCCAGCCGGGGCCGGCGCCGGGGTGGGCGTTGAGGATGCCGAGGGGTGCAGGGTCGGTCAGCTTGCGGGCCCACTTCAGCACCCAGTCCAGGTTGGCCCCGTCGAGAGCGGCGGCGTGGAAGAACGCGGCGAGGATCTTGGACGCCTGCCCCTTGTAGAAGGCGCTGCCCTCACTGGACTGTGCCGCGGACCCGGGGGTCCGAGAACCGGCGACGAACGCCTTGGCCCTCATCATCGCGACCTCCGTTTCGGACGCGCCGGTGATCGGCGTCCAACGGAACTTCGGGAGAGAGGGAGCGATGTTCTGTGGGTCGAAGACCATGACCGGGCGGCCGTCGCGCCGCCGTGCATCGAGGGTCAATTCGACCAGGTCAGGCTTGGTCGAGGTAGCGAGGACCGGACCGGCCCAGTTGCGGATGGTCGGGGCGAAGAACCGCAGGGTTTTTCCGCTGCCCATGGGGCCGATGACCCGGCATGCCTTGTCGGCGCGGGACCACAGCTCTATGCCCTTCGGACGTTGCGAGGTCCCCAGCGAGTAGCCGAAATCGTGAGGATCGAGGGGGTGGCGCATGACGTGCTCCGGAACGAGGTGGGCGAGTAGGGGGGCGGTTCAGGAACCGGTGGAGCGGTCCTTCGTGAGGCTCACCGCTGATGTACGGGCGGGTTGGTCTTCACCGCGGGTGAGGGAGGGGCGGATCTCGGTGGCCTTCAGGACCGCCTTAGCCGACATCTGGCGCTTGAGCTGGGACTTGGCGGCGAATCCGGCGTCGCGGCGACCACGGTTGGTCAGAATCCAGAGGGTGGCCAGGCCCAGCGCGCACACAGCGGTGACGGCGTACAGGGCCAGGGAGATCCCGGTGGGCATGAGGTCCACTACTCGGCCCTCCGCGCGACCCGGGCCGCGAGGTAGCGCATCCGCCGGCCGCACAGCCGGGACATCGACGCGTCGGGCCCGGCACAGCGCGGTGGAGCTGTGTGGAAGGCACTGTGGAGGTCTTCCGCCGCCCGCCAGATGTGGGTGACGGCCGTACGGACGCGGCCACCGGCGGCAGAGTAATCGCCGTGGTCCAGCACGATGGCCAGTGCCTTCGTGCGCCGGGCGAGATCGAGGGCATCAGCGTGCAGCTGGTCGATTTCCTGTCGCACCGCGTGCTCGTCGGTCGGGAGCGTGGTCTCGTCGGTGGTGATAGTCATGGAGGGGGCGCGCTCCGAATCTGCGTGGAAGGGGTCTGCGGCGGCGAGGTGGCGGTGGCTGCTCATTCGGTGTCCGGGGAGGTGCTGGTCAGGTCAGTCATCGAGCCGGAGGAGAAGCACAGGTGCTGCTCGGCTTCGACCAGGAGATGTTGGACGCCGGGGTAGATGACCTCTCCGACCTTCCACAGCGCGATTCCGCGGCGTAGGCGCATGATGTGCTCGGCAGTCCAGGACGGCAGCCCCAGCCGGGACACTGTGGCTTCTGCCTCGGATTTCTTCTGCGAGTAGATGACGATGGTGTCGGCCATCTTCAGAGCCGCTTGCGTCTCTGGGCTGTCGTCAATGTCCGACAGGTGGTGGACGATGAAAATGCAGCTCAGCCCGTAGCCACGAGCGAACTTCAGGAACTTCTCCAGCAGGCTGGCCAGCTGGGGAGTTCCGAGGATGTGCCATGCCTCCTCGCAGACGAGGATGCGCTTGCGCTGGGTGTAGCGGCGGCAGCCCGCTTCCGGGTTCGGCCCCAGTTCCCAGGCGCCGGAGTTCGCGTCGACCACAACGCGTTCGTGCTGACCCGGCTCCGTCCCGCACTCGCACAGCGGGCGCAGCCATACCTCTTCGAGGAAGACACTGATGACGGCGACGAGGATCGTCATGGCGACGCCGCCGGATGGGACCTTGGTCAGGTCGAAGACGATCATGTCGGCGTCGAGGTCCACGCCGAGGCTGGTCGGTCCGTCCAGCATGCCGGTGAGGTCGCCGGTCGCGTCCTGTTCGCTTCCGCAGAGCCGGTCCAGTACGTAGGAGGCTTCCAGGCCGTCACCGAGGAGTTCGTCCCGCGTCCGCTGCTTGGCCGCGGCGTCGGATTCCTCTGGCGAGCGGAGCGCGGCGGCGACGTCCGCCAGGACGGGCGTGCGGCCGAGGTCGCTCGCCCGCTGGTGGGCCCGGCGGATGCTGATGCGCAATGCTGAGCCGGCGAATTCGTCCAGGGGCCTGCCGAGGCCAAGTTCGACGATCGTCCGAACCAGTTCGATCTGTCGTTTGCCTGCGATGGCGGGGTCCATCGGGTTGATGCACGAGGCACCGCGCCCGCCGCCCGGGGCGAACTTCACCGGGGCCTTGCCGGTCAGCGAGCGGCCGAGCGCGGCCCACTCGCCCTCTTCTCGCTCCTTCTGCTCCTTGGTGTCTAGCACGACCACCTGACGGCCGAGGCGGATCTGTCGTGCGGTGTAGGTCTTGGTGAGCGCCGACTTCCCTCGGCCGGTGTCGCCCATCACGATCATGTTGCCGCCGGGCAGACCGTCGCCGAACGCCGAGAACGGGCAGTAAATGAATGCCTTCCCCGAATACAGCTCCCGGCCGATGATCGCGCCCGCGGTTCCGAGGGTCGGCGGCGCGATGGGCAGGTACAGGGCTTGGCTGGTGGTCGTCGCCGTGTAGAGCGGGCGGCGCACCGTTTCGTACATGGGGGACAGGGGGGCGAGGTCGAGCAGGTCAGTCACTTGATGCCTCCGGCGAGGGGGAGGGTCGTGGCGAAGGCGCGAGCGTGTTCGAGGTCGAGCCATTCGATGCGGAGGTGAGTGTTGCGGGCCCGGGACGCGGTCGTCCGCTTCGTGCGCTCCAGCTCCTCGGCGCTGCGTGCCGAGATGGTGATGTAGCCAACGACGGCGGAGCCGGCCGCCCCTGACGAGGCCAGGGCCATGCCGCGCGAACCGGTGGCGCTCGCGGCGATCTGGTCGCGGGGGTCGATGTTCTTACCGCGCTGACGGTCGCGGTGCATCTCCGCCTGGTTGTTCGTGTCCTCCGCGAGCATCCGTTCCACGGCCTTGTCGTTCGGCTCCAGATGCTGGGTGATCGAGATGGTGCGGATCACGTCGGGCATCCCGATCAGAAGGGGCGACAGGAAGTCGGGCCCCACGGGCGTGGTGGGCCACCCGACGACGGCGGCCGTCGCGTGGAACCAGCTGTCGGTGGAGCCTGCGGCGCGGGTGGCGACGTGGGCCCCGTTACGGACATCGACGTTGCGGGGGAACGCGTGCGCCTGCGGGAGGTCGGTGTCCCAGATGGCGTGGTCAGGGTCGTAGGAGTTCCGGATGAACGCGGTCATCCGCCCCTCGTCCAGGGGCGCGATCACCGAGAGGTCAGCGTCCTCCGCGCGGGACCACAGCTCCTCCAGGTACGCGGACATCGCAGCGGCGACCCCGTCGTCACCGGTACCTCGGGCCGCACCTTCGGCCGCCAGGTCGCGGGTGAACTTCGCATGGATGGTGATGTAGTACCGGTGTTCCTCGGCCGAGGTGGACACAGCGTTGGCCAGCACGTCGTACGACTGCTTCAGCCACTGCGGAGCGTCGGCCGTGGCCGCCGACTCGTCGCGCTGCGCGATGAACCGCTGATGGGCATAGGGGTCGGACTTCATCTGTCGGGCTAGGACTTGAATCCGCTTCACCGGGTGTTCCTCGACGTTGCCGAAGGCGTCGAGGAGTTCGCCCCAGCGCTCCAGGGCAACGATCTGTTCCCCGACCTCCTTGCCACCCAGGCCGGGGGAGGCGATCTCCAGGGTGGCCGTGACGCAGCGGGCCTCCGGCTGGAGGACCACGACGGCCTGCTGCCCGCGGACCGTGACCGGCACCCACGTCATGCCCGTGACGCCCTCGGGTTCCGCCAGGGCAGCGTCCGGCGGGGTGCCGTCGCGTCCCACACCGGCCTCGAAAGCCGGGGAGATCCACACGCCGCCAGAACGGCGGAGAGCCGTGCGGTGGTAGCGGTTGATCCGCCACCAGCGGTAGAGAGTGCGCCGCTGTGAGGTGCCCTTCGGCCGGTACGGGGCGTACACGATGACGAGGGCGAGCAGGATCGGCAGGACGAGGCAGGTCGCGGCGATAGCCGTCACGCCGTTGAAGACGTAGCCGAACAGGATGCCTGCGGCGGCACCGCCACCGAGGACGACCTGTTCGCCGAGGTCACGGCGGCCCACCAACCCCGTGGGGCGGTGCTTTCCGAATTGATACGTACGAGTCGCCATGGGTCAGTCACTGGTCCTTGCTGGGAGTCGGTCGTCCCGGTGCCTGGCCGCCCGACGGCCGCGACGGCGGCGGGGGCGTGACCGAGGGCCCGGAGCCCGAGGTGGTTCCTGATGCAGAAGAGGGGGAGGTAGGCGGCGTCGGAGTGGGCGCCGCCGGGGCGGAGATCTGTGGCGGAGACGGTGGCTGTGCCGTATTCGGGGCTTCACCGGTTCCCGGCGGACGTCCGGACGCTGCGTGGCTGCCCGCAGAGGACCAGTCCGGCGGAGAGCTGACGACCGGGTCGGAGGTCGCGCCCTCGGGACGCGCAGCGGCCGGAGCACCGGATGGACCGGCCTGGTCGTCGCTGCCCTGCTGGCTCTGCGGCTGTTCGGAGCTGCCGCCGCCGTTGGCGACGTCGGCGCCCTGCATGCCGGGTGAGTTCGCGGCCTTGTTCTTCGCCACGTCGACGCCGGCCTTCGCCACGGCCAGCCCTGCGGCGACCGGCCCGGCCACAGCCGTTCCGCCGCCCATCTTGGCCCCAGCCGCCTTGGCACCGGCCGCCTTTGAGCTGCCGCCGACCAAAGAGTCCTGCACGTGCGAGTTGATCGCACGATTCGCATGCTGGCCGGGACCGTCGATCGCGGCGGCCGGGCCCGAGGACTGGGCAGTCTTCCGGTCGTGGTGGAGCTGGGCCATCTCGTCGCCGAAGGCGGGCACCCATTTGTAGAGCGTGGCGCTCGCGAAGACGGCGAGCAGGAGGATCAGCGCACCGACCAGCGTCTTGGAGACCGCGTCGGACATGCTGCCCGAGGTGTCGCTGAGGATCGCGCCACCGAGGCCGAGCAGGGCGAAGAGCACGGGTTTGCTCAGGCCGATCGCGAAGAGGGCACCGAACCACTTCTTGCTCTTGCCCCACAGATCACGGTCGACGAGCCCGGCGTTCACGATGGGGCCGAGCGCGACGGCCACGTAGATCGCCGCGCTGCGGATCAGCAGCTCGATCCACATCAGCAGAGCGCCACACATCATGATCAGGTTGACGACCAGCAGTTGGCCCACGCCCTCTGTGGGGTTCCCTGCCATCACCTTGAGGATGTTCTCCAGGAAGGGCTTGAAGTTGCTTGTCGCGTACGGCTCGAACACTGCCGTGACTTCGTCAATCGCCTTCATCAACAGGGCGATCGCGCCCGGCGTCATCGCGTTGACCACGAACTGGAGGAGCAGAAAGCCGACTGCCTCGGAGACGGCGGTGGTCACCGCGACCCCCCGGACTGCCCGCTTGGCCACGGCGATCAACCACAGGGCCACGGTGAGCAGGCTGGAGGCCGCGAAGATGATCGCATACTGCTTCAGGAAGCCGGCCGCCGTGAGGTCGATCTTCGTCGTGTTCTGGATCAGCTCCAGCATCTTGCGCAGGAACCAGATGTTGGCCTCGGTGAGCTTCTGGAGCAGGAAGCCCAGCGGGTCCTTGACGAAGTCGATCGCAGACTTCGCCTCGCACACCATCGGGATGTAACAAAATGGATTGGCGACCGCGGACGGGACGAAGATGAACCCGATGATCACGTTGACCATGGCCACCGTCCGGAGGCGACACCTCCAGCGGCCCGGGGTGCCCCGCTCGATGGTCAGCAGACCAGGGGCGTCATCACGCAGTCGCAGGCGCATTGCTGGCACCCCCCACGTCAGCGAAGCTGTCGGCCGAGTCGGCCTCCTGCATGGCAGGCGGCGACGGTACGAGTGGTTCGGACGGCGTGACGGCCGTCGTCTTCCAGGTGCCGTCCTCCCAGAGGAGGTCCACGGTCATCCGGAGGAAGGCGATCTGCGGGCGCTGTGTTTCGTCCTTGCCTGCGACTCCGCCCACCGACGCGGTCCACAGCTCGACGCTCGCGGCCTGGTCGGAGTGTGAGATCGCGCGGGTGGCGAGTGCTGCCGTCCGCGTGATCAGTTCGCTGCCGTCGGCTGTCTTGCCGTCGGCACCGACCCCACGGTTCTCCATTACCAGGCGGGCCGTCGAGTCGGTGTCCGAGATGACCGAGTGCAGCACGCTTGGCGCTGCGGTGGCCTTCAGCATCCGGTGTCGCCAGTCCTCATCGGTGAAGAACCTCGGATCGCCGTAGAGCATGGTGGCGCTGACAGCGGCGGCGCGGGTGCCCTGCTCGTTGTGCCCGTACGGCGTGGGGAATCCGTCCTGACCGGCCGCGCCGCTCAGGACGGGGTCTTCTGCAGCGGCCGAGACGTAGCCGGCGAAGTCACTCGTGACGTTGGACGCCTGCCTGGCGTCGATCGGGGAAACAAGTCCGGTCGAGCTCGCACTCTCCTTCAACTTCCAGTCGTTGGACTCCCAGGTGAGCGTGACCGTCACCGACTGGAAGCCCGCCTTCGGCGTCGCGTGCCCGGCTGCGCTGCCGCGAACCGTCGTCGTCCACAGGCGGACCATCGCCCCGTGAGCGTCGAAGCCCAGGACGTGAGCCGAGAGGACACCGGTACGGGAGATGGCCTGCTTGGCGGAAACCTTGGAGTCGTCGCCCCGGAGCGCGCTGACTGCCCCAGCGGCGGCGTGGTCGGCCTTCTCCGTCGCCGTGGCGGCAGTTCCCTGGGCAGCCATGACCGACACGGCGCGGTGTCGAAGTTCCTTGTTCGTGAGGAATCCGGCACTGCCACTGACCGTCGTGTAGTTGGCTGCCGCAGCCTTGGCGCCAGCCTGCGTGTGCGGGTATCCCACGGGGACGCCGTCCACCTCACGCACGCCCCCTTCGCTCACCGGCGGTGCCGAGTGGGCGAGTGCTGATGAGGCGGGGGCGGGGGCGGTCGGGTTGCCCGTGGCCAGGCTGACGATCACCCCGGTCGCGGTGACGACCGCTGCCCCACCGGCGGCAATGCCCCAGAGCTTCGCCGAGGGCTTGCGTGCTCCGCCTGCCTTCGGGGGGGAATCGTTCTTGCGTCGAGATCGCCAGGTCATGGGTCACACACCCATGCCGTACGCGATACCGACGAGGGTGCCGAGCGATGCCACCAGGAAGATGCAGGCCAGGCCGCCGACCATCATGCCCTTGCCGCGTGAGCTGTCCATGGTGCTGTGGCCCTCGCCGAACCAGCCCTTCGACTTACCGACACCGATAAGGAATGCGCCGACGCCGACGGCAAGAATGACGGCGGCAATGACGCTGAGGACCACCTTCGCGGTACCGCCGAGCTTCCCGAAGGGGCCCCAGTCCGGCTTCACGCCGGTCACGACGTCGACCCCGGCCGCGATAGTCGTGTGCATGGCGGGATCGGCAGCGGCAGACAGGAGGTTGTGCATGTTGAAGCCCCTTGGTGCTTTAGGTAGTAAATGAAATGTTTTACGGCGGTTAGCCGACGTGCCGCATTGCGATGATCTGCGGCTTCCAGTAACTGAGCGGCTTGATCCGCACCTGGGCGCCCGTGTGCGGGGCGTCGATGACCTGGCCGTCGCCGATGTACATGCCGACGTGCTCGGGGCCAGCGCTGCCGGGGACGCTGAACAGCAGGTCACCGGGCTGGAGTTGGGACACGCTTGCGACAGCTGTCCCGGCGTGGACCTGGTCGTAGGTCACCCTCGGCAGGTTCACGCCCGCCGCGGCCCAGGCCATCTTGGTCAGCGAGGAGCAGTCGCATCCGCCCGCGCCCTTGTATGGCGAGACGCAGTCGCCGCCCCACTGGTACCAAGTCCCCAGAGCCGTCTTCGCCGCGGAGATCGCGCGGGCGGCCCCCTTGCCGACCGGAAGGTTCGGCTGGACCGAGTCCGCCCATTTCGAGGCCAGTTCGCGGATGGCCTTTACGTAGCCGCGCGTCTCGGGGTATGGCGGGACGCCCCCATACTTGATCACGGCCCCACCGCCCGCGTTGTACGCGGCCAACATGTTGTCCGTGGAGTCCCCCGGAACACCCTTGACCTCTTTGGCCAGAGTGCAGTCGTACTTCGCCTGTGCCGCGATGGCGTCGACCGGGTTCCAGATGTCCTTGATGCCGTCGCCGTCGCCGTCCACGCCGTGCTCAGCCCAGGTCGCTGGCATGAACTGTGCGATACCGAGGGCGCCGACAGGCGACTTGGCGTCGCGGTCGAATTTCGACTCGGTGTAGAGCTGAGCCGCCAGTAGCGAGGCCGTGACTTGTGGGCACTCGCCCGCGTGCTTGTTGATGAGGTCCCGGACCCAGCCGGGAACGGGAGCGTCCGTCGTGATGCCGCCGCCCGGGCCGGCCTCCTGTGCGGAAGCGCTGTCGGCCCCGCCGAAGGTGGTCAGCAGGGCGACACCCGAGACGACCGCAGCCGCGATAAGCCCCAGGCCGGCTTGCGTGCCCTTGTTCATCGCACCCCGTCACGCCCAGGGCAAGGCGGTGACGCGCCAGCCCTTGGAGGTGTGCTCCAGGCGGAGGGCGAGCTGTTCGCTGCTGCGCCGTTCCTGTCCGGACTCCGGGGTCGTCGTGAGGGTGTAGCCCACGCGAACCAGCGCGGAGGACTCCGTCACGGCCGGTGCGCCGTCGGGGACCACAGCAGATGCGATCTTGACTGACTGGCGGGCCTTTTCGGCGCGCAGTGCGGCCCACGCGGCATCCTGGCTCGGCCGCTTCTGGCACAGGATGCCCACCAGCTCACCCGCTGCGAGCTTGGCCGCGCGAGCGCCGGCATCGGCGTACGAGCTGTCCTTGCCGTCGCGTGCGTCGTGCTCGGCATAGGTCGTGGTGAAGGCCCGCGCTGTGCGCTCAATGTCATTCGGCAGGGCGGTGCTTGGTGGTGGTGCGGTGCTGCCCGCACTCGGCGTGGCCGCGGCGGTGATGCCCGCCGAGATGGAGTGCGGTTGCGCGGTCCCGGTCTTGGACTGGCTATCTGTCGAGCTGGAGCAGCCGGTCGACAGGGCAGCCAGGGAACCGACTATCCCTATTGCGGCAGATATTGGTATGAAACGGCTGGATCGAGGCATGCGGGAACCACAACCTTGGTGCAGGAGGTTTCGAGAGATCGGGTGTTGCGGTCCCGTGGAGGCGGGGACCGCAACGCCCCTTCGCGGGAGGAGGGGGGAACTCCTCCCGCGGGCTTTACCGGCGACTGCCGGACAATTCGAGGACTGGACCGGGGCCTGTGCGACCCCTATCCGGAGTTTTTCTATTTACGGGATGGTTCGGCCGAAGGCCGCATCGGCGCTGAATCCCCACGTTCATTCTCAACCCACGCCGTAGCGCATCAGGGCCGAGTTCGGCAGAGCTCTATCTCATATCAAGGCCATCAACCCCTCACTCGATTAAGGGAGATCGTTAAGCGAATCTCCATCGGCCAAGAAATGCCTTGTGGCGTTGGCCGTGCCTGAATCTTTGCAGGGGTTCGCGGACAATTCGAATCAACAAAAAAAGTCGGAACCTAATTCTAGGAATTAGGTTCCGACTTCTGTGATGTGGAGGCTCTTTCGGGCGGCCTGATCCCTATACGGCCGTGCGGCGAAGGTGCTCGATCGCTACGCCGAGCCACTGCGCGGCCGGTCCGGCGAGGAGCAGCGGTGCGCACACGGTGTACGAGAGCACGACTTCGGGTTGCCCTGTCGTGACCCCGGCCAGAAGGGCGTGGTCGAACGGCAACCAGCCAGGCGACCCGCACGGCTTGAGTCGCACTCCGGCAGAGGTCAGGACCACCCGGGCCACGGTGTGATCGCGCCACTGCGGCTCAGCGGCGGCCTCCGCCTCCTGGAGCCGCCGGGCGTCGAGCCGGCGGTTGGGCACCCAGCTTCGGCCGAAGGTCGGATGGTTCTCGAAGTAGCCGGCCGGGCGCGCGTAGACGACCTCGGTTCCGTAGAAGCGAGCCACCGAGCAGGCCACATCCGCGAAGGCAACTTCTCCGTCCGTGAGAGGAAGGCCGTCCGCCTGGACCGGCGCAAGTTCGCCTCCGCTCTGGAGGTGAAGCGCGAGCGTAGATGCTGCCTGCACGGCCTCGGGCCGGGCTGTCTCCTCCGCCCGGTCTCGTTGGCGAAGCCACATGGTCATTCCTTCCTGATCAAGCGGACCGTCCAGGGCCTCTACGGCCAGAGCCGCAGAGGTCCTGAGGCACTCATGCGATGAGATCACCAGAGGGCGCTGGAGGCAGTGGCGGGTGTCCTCCCTGCCCCTTCCTCCTCTTCCTTCAGCCGGGCCAGCAGCACGCCCAAGCGGTCGTTGCTGATCGCCTGGTGTGCGCGGACGGCACCTGCTACTGCGTCACGGCTGATCCGTCCGGCCTTCTCGGAAGCGGACCGTGCGATCGGCAGCAGGTCCGCCAGCCACTCGTCGTCAGCCTCCCGGTCCTGCGGGAACTCGGCATCGTCCGGGACGGGCGGCTGTTCGCCGTCCGCAGGTGCGCGGACCGCCGCTGGAACGGACGGCTCGGCCGCCGCGGAGGGCACCGTCGGCTCCCCGCGGTCCGCGAGGGCTACAGACGGTCCGGCCGCTTCGCACCGGTCCCCGTCCGCGCCATCCGCACCAGCGGACGAATCCGGGTGGGGATCTTCCGCACGCGAGCGACCGGCCCGGTCAGCCATGCGTTTGCACAGGTCAACAGGAGTATCAGGAGAGCTTTCCGCAGCGGACGGACGGACGGCGAGGGCCTGTGTCGCGGCCGCTGCCGTTGTCTCCAGCGGGCGGGGCTCCGACTGTGCCACGAGCCTTTCGAGCCTCGAAACCTCTTGGCGGACCGGTCCGGGACCGTTGTCTGCGCCGTCCGGGACCGACAATTCGGCGGTCCGCGCCATCAGGATGTAGAGGTGTACGGAGCCCGCCAGTGCCAGCGGTGCGAGCGTCGACAGCACGCCGACGACGCTGTCCGTGAGGTGCAGTGCGGACCGTCCGGCCTGCGGACCGTGGTTCAGCGTGATGGCGTGCAGGGCGTTCGCGCAGAGACTCGCTCCGGTGGCCGCGAGGAAGAGAACCCAGGCGTACAGACGGGCGCTGAAGCGCTCGTGGCGAAGGAGCACGATCGCCCGGACGCCGTACGCAATGAATCCGTCGATGAACACGGGGAACAGGTAGCTCAGGGTCTCCCGTGCGTGGATCGCAATGGCGATCTGCCGCAGCGCGTCGTAAGAGAACGCGAAGCCGGCCGCGCCGAGCAGGATGATCGCGGAGCGGTCCCAGGCCGTCATGCCGCGGAGGCTGTAGACACCCTGTGGTTCGCTCGCCGTCGACGTTATGTGCACGTGAGACATCAGCGGTTGCCTCCGTCACGCGGGTCGATGGACTGCCAGGCCGGGGTCTGGGAGAGCAACTGTCCGAGCCGTTCCAGGGACGTCACTTCGTGCACGTGCTGACTCGGGCAGCTCACGCACGACACCCGCAGCAGGATGCGCTCCGTGCCTCCTTGGTCGGTGTAGTACAGCTCCAGGTGCTGGCCCCCGACGGTGTCGAGCGAAGCGAAGGCTTGCAGGTGTTCTTCGAAGGACAGGAGCCCCAGGACCTCCCAGTCGAGGGTGACCGCCTCGTCGCCCAGGAGGCGGCGCGCGTACTTCGACGCCGCCGTGATGGACCTCGGCCCCCAGGTGCGGAAGGCGTTCTCCCGAGCGGCCGTGCGCCGCTCTTCGGCGGTCGTGAGGTGCTTGGCCGCAGCGAACATGATCGGGTGACTCATCGGGGGGCCTTCCAGGAATAGCGGGTGCGGATCGTGTTGCCGTCGCCGGAGTCGTTGGCGAGGCGGAGGAGGACGTCTGCGTGGCACGGCACGTCGAGAGGACATGTGCACATCAGGTCGAGGCCGCGCAGTGCTCGGGCGTACCGGGCGGCATAGCAGCGGCCCACCGGGCCTCGGAGCGTGGCGGCGAAGAGGTCCGCGGCCTCCGCCGCGTCCATCGGAGGGCCGAGCTGAGACGGAGATCGGTCACCCGCCTTGAACGGGTTCGCGTAGCGACTGCGAGGACCGACGTATTCACAGGCTGTGGGCAATGCTGCGGCGTCTTGGGACGCTCCGCGAAGACGGACGGGCATCAGGCTGCCCTCCCGCCACGGCGCCGGTCAGCGCCGATCATCGGGACGAGGCTCGTCACCATCTCGGCCAGGCGACTCGCCACCCGGGCCCCGACGAAGTCGGTCAGGTCCGGCCCGTTCTCATCGCGGGCAGGCAGGTTGGACGTGATGATCGTCGGCAGGCAGTGGTTGTACCGGTAGTTGATGAGCCGATACGTCACCTCCTCGGTCCACTCCGACGTTTTCGCCGTACCGAGGTCATCCAGCAACAGGTACTGGACTTCGCTGAGCCGCCGCAGCTCTCGTTCCGCCGCGCCCATGACCTGTGAGGGGCGCAGGTTGCCGTACATGTCCGCCGAGTTCACGGCGATCAGCTCGAACCGGTCCGGGCCGCCGGCCGCGATCCTCCGCAGGGCTCCGTACCCTTGGTGGGTTTTGCCCGTCCCCGTAAGGCCAGTGAGGAGCAGAGCGCCAGCGGCGGCGTTGTCAGCAAGAGCGCGATCGGCCCAGGCGGTGACCTCCGGCATCGTCGCTTCAGCGTCGCTGAACCGGGGAGGGGTGGCGGTGTGCCAGCGGTTCAGTGCGTACTCGGCCCGAGCGCGGCGGTGCCACTCGCGGTCTCCCGGGTTCTCTTCCGATGACTCGTCGGCGAGATTGTCGGGCACGGCCTGAATTCCTTTCGCGGCGAGTATTCGTTCCATAGCACGCATTGACCTGGCGCTCCCTGCGCGTTCCGGATCTGCCATGATCAAAATCCGTTCTGGTAAGCGCTGGGTTCGGCAGTGTTCTGGAAAGGCACCCAGCCGCCGGAGTGCCGACGCAGGGGAACGACGTTTCCTTGGGATGCCGCTGCGGGGGCATGCGACGGAAGGTCCGCCCAGATACGGAGGAGATAGCGGGCCGACTGCGGCGGGCGGTCGGCGTTCCACCGCCGCGCGACCATTTCGACCAGCCGGTCATGTCCCCAACGGGCCGCGAGAGCTGTTACCCGATCCCACTCCGATTCGGTCAGCCGCCAACCGACGAGCATTCCCGCACTCGTTATGGCTGTTACCAGAGCCTTGGCGCCTTCGGGCACCCTGACCGAGTCCTGGGCGACAGGCCGGTTCTCTCGGCTCGACCCAGGCAAGCTAGCTTGCTTTTTGGTGGTGGTAATACTCCCGTAGGGAGTATTACCACCACGTGCACGCGAGGAAGAAACTTCCGAGTTGCCGTGCGGAGACTTCTCACTTTCAGCCGTCGACTCGGAGTTCAGGGAAGAGATTTCCTGGAACTTTCTTCCCTCTCCTGACGCTTCGGGAGGTGGAGTAGGAAGTTCCTTCTCTGAATCGGTAGAGTGCGTGGCACCCATGTTGAACAGGAGTATCGAGTAGCTGTTGGGGTTCGAGGGCCCTCCTCCGCGCTCATGGCTGAGTTCACCGAGTGTCGCCAGCTCCCCCAGGCACTTCGTTATCGAGCGAGCCGTGAGTCGGGTAAGCGTGGATATCTCGTCCAAGGTCAGCGTGGCCCTGCCCTTATCGTCCGCCTCTCGGGCGAGTGCGAGCATGACGAGACGCGAGCCCCTGCACGACTTGGACTGTGACCAGACCAGTTCTGTCGCAATGTCGCTCATCGGGATTCCCCATCGGATATCGCTATGCGACGGATGCGGGAGAGGCCGAACGAGTGATCTTCTTCCGGGATGTACCCGTTCTGATGTGGCTCCGGAGTGAGGTACAACGTACCGGTGGGGAGATAGAAATCATGGGCGCGGCGCCAGTCGGCAGCGTCACCGAAGTTGCGCCTGATCATGTGTGCAACTCTTTCTTCGGTTCGGCGGTCAATGAGCATGCGGTAAAAGTCCGATTCGAAGAGGTGGGTAACAGACCGGCGCACTGGATAAACTCGCGCGAGGACGGCCGTGGGCGCTATTTCGCTGATTGCTGTACTGAGATGTAGGCACGGCGTAGCGGCGGGGTTGTTCTGGGGCATGGGGCGAACTCCAGGAATCGCAAGGCAGCCCTGCGAGAAGAATCGTTTCTTCGTGGAGGCGTGTCAGGCGGCGTCAGCCCTGTGAACAGGCGGCGGGGCGGCTGGCCGGGACTTCAACTTGTGGCGGTAGCGACGCGCGAGTTTCAGCAGGTACTCGTGCGTGACGCCGAGCCCCCGGGCCACAGCGGCAGGTTCGAGTGACGGGTCTGTCGCGAATCGAGCAATTACCGCGTCTCGTTCGACCTTGCTGAGAGCCGCGGTACATCCCTGAAGAGCACTCTGCACAGCCTCTTCGTTCGCACGCTGCTGCCACGCGGCACGCAGTGCGGACCGCTCCGAGGCAAGGAGACCAGCCCGAATACCGAACTCGTCATCGTCCCTGAGTGATTCGACCAGGCACCGGGCAGCCACAGCCAACGGGCACGATGCGCAGAGATTGCGCGGCCTGTTGAGGGACGTACCCAGCTTGCTTTTCACGGTCTCGGGATCTTCGCGGGGGCCATCCCCGAGGGGAATGAAGATGTCGATGTCCTGGTTCGAGCACCTGGCTTCTTCGGCCCAGTGCTTCCCAGGGGCCTTCCTCGACTCTTCTATAAGAGGAGACCAATTCCCCTGATGTGCAGCCTCGATGAGACTGCGTATGTCAGTGCTCATTTGTGTCTCACGATGTTCACGGCGCCAAGCGCTTTCCAGCGCTCGAACGCAAGAGGAGATCAGAAGCGCTTGCGCGAACGCTTGGAAGGCTGAAGCGACATCAATGCCGACTCGCGTTCCTTTTCAGCTGCCATGCTCGGACTCACGAAATGCATGTCCGAAATCGCGCGAAGGTCTTCCTCCGCGAACTGGACGAATTTCCCGAACTTCCGGTGGGGCAGCGTGGAGATTCGCTCCCGCAGCCACTTTTCCGGGATGTTCAGCCGCTCGGCCGCTTCGCTGTATCCGATGTGGAGACGCTTATCGCCGGGCTCCGACTGCCGGTTGCCCAGCAGAGCGTCTAGTCCGCCGGCCTGAGCCAGCAGATTCACCACGGCGGCGAGCCCCTGCAATTCGGTGGACCCGAGGGCGGCCAGACCTGCGTTCGCCGGTGCGACGGCCGACATCATGCGTCCAGTCCGCGCAGCTGAGCCGTCCGCAGGTCGAAGGCGTGGCCGCCGGAGGCTGCCCATCCGGCCTGCGGGAACGAGCGGATGATCCACCGCGCGATGGTCAGCGCCTTGGCTCGGGGTACGCGCAGGACATGTCCGTGATCGTTCACGGCCGTGAGTCCCAGGTGGGGCCACAGGGTCCGGGGGCCCTGGAGGCGGACCTGTACGACGGCGGCCTCGGGGGGCAGCATGGACGTCAGCTGTGCGGCCAGCCGTTCAGCCGGTCCCGAAGTGATCTCAGGCTTCAGGTTGCAGTCCGCAGTAGGGGACATGCGACACTCCTCTATGTGGTACGCCGCTCCGCAGTGCCGTGCGAAAGGACACGGAGTGGCTGTGCGAGTGATCTTGCGGCCCCGGAAGGGGCAACCGGATCACGAGCTGTCTGGCGTCCGGGAGCTGCGAACTCTCGGGCGCCGATGGCGTTTTGAGGGGCAGGGAAGCGCACAAGTCGTACGCGGCTTCTCCTCTCCACCAGGCGGTCCCCAGGTGGGGTTGGGTAGGTGGGCGAAGGCGGAGGGGTGCGAACGCCCTCGTTTTTCGCTAAACTGAAGCTATCGCGGTTCCCCCAAAAAGTCAACAGTCCGAGGTTTCCTCGGTTCGCCCAAAAAACGAGGTCTGATGCCAGCTCGACGCTTCGATAGAGCCCGTGTGCGCGCGGTACGTCGAGCCGCCGAGATCTCGCAGTCCGACGTGGCCTCTGCCCTCGGTGCTGCGGACTCGACGGTGGCGGGGTGGGAGCTGGGCGCAAGCGTCCCGGACCAGGAGAAGTTGCCAGCCCTAGCCGACGTGCTCAAGAAGCCGTTGGATGAGCTGTTCCCCCGCGACGGTTTGCCCGACCTCACCGACCTGCGGTGCGACGCCGGCCTCTACCGATACGAGATGGCAGCAGTCATCGGTACCAAGAGCGACGGCCCAGTGGCCGGCGCGGAGAACGGCGTCCGGCGCCTTAAGGACAGATACCTCCCTGACCTGGCGAAGGCTTATCGCGTCACCGTGGATGAGGTGAAGCGAGCGCAGGAACGGTCTATGGCCAAGGCCCGGGGCGAAGAGGTGGAGGGCGAGGTTGTCGCCGTCGCCGCGGAGGAGTCGCCCCGAACGCTCGCTGAGAAGATCACCCTCCTCCTGGAGCGCTCGTACCCGGCGGGGGCGGCCCCGGGTGACGAAGAGATCGCGGAGGCCGTAAATGCTTACGCGGGGTCGCACGTCACTACGGCCAAGAAGGTGGAAGCCCTGCGAACGGGCATCGACGAAGCCGAAGCCCCCGCACCTGTCGTCTTGGAAGGTCTCGCCCACTTCTTCGGCGTCACCCGCCTGTACTTCGAACCGGACGACGCTGTGGCCCGGCAGGTCTACGAAGGGCTTCGCCTGATGTCGGCCGCCAAGAGCGGGAAGGTGGGCCGAGTTCGGGCCCGCGGTCTCGGCGCGGAGGGTCTGCCGGCCGACGTCCTCTCGATCCTGAACGATCTCGCGACCGAGTTCGAGAAGAAGGCCGACCCCGACGCCAACGAATAGTTCCCTGTTCCCCTGACTCAGGGAGTCAGGGGAACAGGGAACTGAACAGCGACTTCTACTCGGCCGCTGCTTTCGGCTCGTGGCGCAGGCCGGAGGCGAACACAGCCCGGACGTTCTTCAGGGCGTCGAGGTCCGAGAGCGGGTCTCCGTCGACCAGGAGGAGGTCCGCGCGGTAGCCGGGAGCGATCCGCCCCGTTGTGGAGCCCAGCCCCAGCGCCGTGGCCGCTTCGGACGTCGCCATGTCGATGATCGAAGCGTTCGCCAGGCCCAGGTGGGAGTAGAACGAGAGGGCCGGGACCAAGCCGTCGAAGCCCGCGCGCTGCACTCCCGCATCTGTTCCTGCCACCAGGCGTACGCCCGCGTCGGCCATCCGCCGCACCAGATCGAACATCGCGGCGGCAGGCTCCTCACCGAAGATGCGGGGGAGCATCTGCCAGTGGGGGCTGACCGCCGGGCAGACGGCGATTCCCCGGTCGATGATCTGCTCCACCACGTCCGGCCGGAAGTCGAGGCCACCACTCGTCATCCATGTGCAGTGCTCGATCGTGTCCACACCGGCCTCCACGGCCGCGGTGATGCCGTCGGCACCGTGCGCGTGGGCTGCGACGGGGACACCTGCCTTATGGGCTTCGTCCACCAGGGCGGTCAGTTCCTCTGTGGTGAACTGGGACTGGTGGCTCTTGGGGCCGTCCTTCGTGAGGCCGCCGCCCGTGACCATGGCCTTGATGACCCCGGCCCCCGCTGCGAGGTTGCGGCGGACGAGGTCGCGGATCTCGGCTTCCCCGGAGACTTCGCCGCCAAGGAAGTGGCAGTGCCCACCCACGGTGGTCGCGGGCGTGCCCGCGGATACGATCCTCGGCCCCGGCGTACGACGATCGCTGATCTCCGCAGCCAGGCGAAGCGCCAGCCCACCCCGGTCACCGAGGTCACGGGCCGAGGTGACACCACTGAGCAGGAGCTGCTCCGCGCGACGGCGCATGTCCTCGAACAGGACCTCATCCGACGAGTCCAGGAGCGTGGAAACGGGATCGGGGCCGCCGTCGAAGGCGAGGTGGACGTGCGCGTCGATCAGCCCCGGCAGAACTGTTCCGTCGAATGCGAACTGGGGAACGTCGGAGCCGGCCTGCTCCTCGATCTGTTCGCGCGGCCCGACAGCAGTGATCGAGTCGCCCTCGATGAGAACTGCGCCGTCCTCCAGGTACGTCCCCGAGTCGACAAGCACTCGTCCACCGGTGATCAGCATCTTGTCTCCTTGCTCATTGCGGGTCATGCGGCATCGCGCAGCGCGTCGGACACCGCAATCAGTTGTTTCACATCCGACTGCCGGTCGCTTCCCAGAGCCATGGCGAGGGGGACCGCTCGACGCGGTGCAGGGACGCCCTCCCCGATCCGGGCCGAGGCTCGGCGGAGCCGGGCAGCCAGCTCCGTCGAGTCGATGCCGAGGACCGCACTGTCGTCCTCATCGAGCAGGTAGGGGCTGATGTCCACCAGGCCGTCGCGGCACTCCACGATGCGGCGGTGGTAGCGCCGGTGCACGCCGCGGGCCCGCCAACGATCCAGCGCAGCCGGGGACGCCGGCCTCAGCACGTTCTCGGGATACGCCTCCGCCAGCAGCTCCCACAGCGGGGCAAGCCGACGATGATCACGCCGGTGCCGGAGCCAGAGCCGCAGGGAGGAGATCCGGGCTCGCGCACCGGAGTACGTGATACCCGCAGCGAACAGCAGGATGGACGCCACCAAGAGGAAGGCCACGGCCGCCATAAGAGGATGTGGTACGTCCACGTCGGCCCAGCGAACTGCGACGATGACGGCGCGGATCGCGCAGGCCACAGCCATCGCTCCGAGGGCGACGGCGGTCATCCAGAGCCCGGTGGAGTGCGGGCGCCGAGACATGCGTGCGTAGCGGCGAGTCCACCTATACGCCATGCCAAGGGCATACGTGAGGTAGAGACCGGCTCCGCCGTAGAAGAAGGCGAGCTGCGGAATCGTCATGTCGGCCGTACTGAAGCTGCCTGCGAAGACCTCGTGCGGCACCGACTCCGCAGCCACGGTGATCGCGAGCGCGACGGCCCCGACGACGACGGCTTCCCTGCGTGCTCGTCGGCGCCCCGCCTTTTCGTCAGCGGCGGAGTAGAGGTAGAAGGACATAAGAAAGTAGACCGTCAGAAGCAACAGCACGTTTTGGATCAGCTTCGCCGTCCCGTGGCCGGCGACCGTGTCGACGCCGGACGCGCCGCCAGGCATGGCCACGGGGTACGAGAGCGCAGCACAGAAAAGGCAGAGGGTGACAGAACGCAGCGGTCCGTCATGAGGGGATCGCTTCAGCTGGTAGAGCTTCCAGACGAGAGCTGCGACGAGCCCCAGGAGTAGCAGTTCCACGGGTTACAGCCATCCTCGCCGGTCACCGAGAGCCGACTCCACGCGACGAAGCGACGGGTCGTCCGACAGCGGAGTAGAGCCGTCCAGCACTGACGACCACTCCAGAATGATGGTGGCGACCAGTTCGACGGAGCATTCCTCGCCGTCGTCGTACGAGCAGCGGCGGGCGACACGCTTGATCGTCTCGGGCGCGAAGACCGGCAGCATGGTGGCCCAACCCTCGACGAAGACCGCCGTCTCCTCCTCGGAGTCGAACGTGCAGACTTCTTTCGTCGGCTCGTCTGCGTTCTTCTCTGCGGCCTCTTCGTTCTCCGCGACGAGGATGTGCCCTATCTCGTGGAGCTTGATGTGATCTTGATGCAGGCGGGTTGTCTCCTGCTGGTACAGGATCACGTCGTAGTCGTCGTACTCGACCCACATCCCGGAGGGCCCCGGCTTCGGCAGCGGAGCTTCCCGCAGGTACAGGGGGCGCCCACGCCGTCGGCTGAGCGACTGGCAGAGTTCTTCGACATCAAGCGGGGGAGTCACCCCAAGGTCTTGCAGCTCATGCCGAATCAGACGGTGCAGATCCCTCTCCACGGTCCGGGCCGCGGCTGCACGCCAGCGCCCGAGGCGCCGACGGCTGGCTCCGCCCTGTGCGGGAACCGTCGGCCCCACAGCGTCTCGGCCACTCTTCTCTGACCACACTGAGTAACTCCTCCAACCGGCAGGTGATGGCTCCCCCGAGCCGAGGCGACATCGCGTCCGTGTCGATGACGTCCGGTTTCCCGACGCCGGAAACGATCGCAGTGGGGCATGCCTGGGTGCCCCACCAAGCCCCATGTAGGGGCCCGGACGCCTGGCCTCCAGATCGCCTCGGACGGCACAGATGTCACGTACGCGAACACGCAATGAGGCAAACGGCGAGCTGCCGCAGTCGAGCCTCGGGAACCTCTTTGGACAGTACGTGACGCTTCAGACAAGACATGGCTTGAAAAGCATGATCAATTCGTGTAACCGGCAAGTAAATCTAACCCGCCAAAGCAATGCAAATTCGGACATCTCCGCGCTGGAGTGTGCTCCTGAGCTGCCCCTTTGCGTTCTGGCGTGAACGCTTCAAGCTCTTGGCTTCGATGTCGAGTCCGTTATTAATCTGAGATATTTAGGCTTGAACGACGCACGACAAACAGCCCGGAATCGTACGAATCGCCTGTTCGGGTCGCGTGTGGTCGCGGTCACCTTGGGGCAGTTCGGGCAACTAGAGCCATTACGCTCTCCTCATGTCGAACGCGATATCTAGCCAAGCTGATGACTACCTTGAGTTTTGGAATGAGTACCATCTGTGCACACTGACGACGCTGCGGCCTGACGGCCGCCCGCACGTTGTGCCTGTCGGCGTGACTGTTGACGCTGCCGCCGGAGTCGCCCGAGTTATCACCCGCAAATCCAGTCGGAAAGTCGCCAATATCCTTGCGGGCGGTAGTGCGGCCCGGGTCGCGGTGTGCCAAGTCGACGGGGGCCGGTGGGCCACGCTCGAAGGCGTCGCGGAGGTCCGCACCGACGCAGCGGTGGTCGAAGATGCGGTTGCCCGCTACGGGCAGCGTTACGGGCGTACGCCGGCGCCGGACCCTGAGCGCGTCGTACTTCTGGTCTCGATTGAACGGGCGATGGGCCAGACGTTCCGCGCTCGACCTCAGACGACCCAGGCCGCGGCGTAGCGTCAGCAGGAGCCCCAGCCACAGCGCGCCGAGTCCGACACAGCCTGGCTCTTTAACACCGTCAACGTGTGGACGCCCGAGCCCACAGGTGCGGCGCTACGCAAGGTAACTGCTCGCAGTGGGCGAACTGAGGTTCCCCCGCTGTGCGGGAGCGGTTGACTAGCTGATCAGGGCGGGTCGACGGGGTTTCAGGTTCGCTTGTTCGGTCGTCGCCTGGTCGGC